>DASRSQ010000001.1:0-7650 GCA_035656475.1 Gemmataceae bacterium
CAAGGAGGAGTGAAATTCCACGATTCAGTCACTCCTCCTTGTATCCGAAAATTGGCGTCTGCTGCCGAATCGCGCACAAATATTTAGAAGCATCGCGCACCCACGGGAGACATCTCATGCAGCGCATCTTGCTCGCATTGGTCGCGGCTTGCACCTTCAGTGCCATCGCCGCCGCCGACAACTGGCCCGCGTGGCGCGGCCCCACGGGGCAGGGACAATCGTCCGAAAAAAGCCTGCCGATCAAGTGGAGCGCCAAGGATAACGTCCGCTGGAAAGTCGCGCTGCCCGACACCGGCAGCTCGACGCCCGTCATCTGGGGCGATCGCATCTTTGTCACGCAAGCCAGCGACAAGACCTGGCCGCCCAAGGCGGCCGGTGGCCTCGCCGTCGCCAAGAAGCGCTCGCTCTTTTGCTTCGACCGGGCCGACGGCAAGGTCGTCTGGCAGAAGGATGTTATCTATCCCGAACTCGAAGCGACCCATCCGACCAATCCCTATTGCTCCGCCTCCCCCGTCACCGATGGCGAACGCATTGTCGTCAGCTTTGGCTCCGCCGGCATGTATTGCTATGACTTCAAGGGCAGCGAACTGTGGAAACGCGATCTCGGCAAGCTCGAACACATCTGGGGCAACGCGTCGTCGCCAATCCTGTACAAGGATCTCGCGATCCTCTGGGCCGGCCCGGGCGATCGGCAATTCCTCATCGCGGTCAACAAGAAGACCGGCGAAAAAGTTTGGCACCACGACGAACCCGGAGGGGCGGACGGCCTCAAGAAGGGGAGTGCCTGGATCGGTTCGTGGAGCACTCCGGTCATCGCCAATGTCGATGGCAAGGACCAGCTCATCCTCAGTGTGCCGAAAAAGCTCAAGGGCTTCGATCCCGCCACCGGCAAGGAACTCTGGTCCTGCGACGGCCTCGGCAATCTCGCCTACACCTCGCCGCTCGTCGCCAATGGCATCGCCGTCGCCATGTCCGGCTATCACGGCCCAGCTCTTGCGGTCAAGCTCGGCGGCACGGGGGACATCACCAAGGACCGCCTCTGGCATCACACCAAGGGCATCCCGCAACGCATTGGCAGCGGCGTCATTGTCGGCGAACATCTCTATATGCTCTCAGAGAACGGCACACCGCAATGCTTCGAGATAAAGACCGGCCATGAGGTCTGGAAAGCGGAGCGAGCTCCCGAAGGCGCCTGGGGCTCGATGGTCCACGCCGACGGCAAGCTCTACATTGCCGGCCGCAACGGCACGACGATGATCTTTGCCGCCAGTCCGAAGTACGAGTTGCTCGCGACGAACAAGCTCGGCGAGCACACCGATTCGTCGATTGCCATCTCCAACGGCGAGCTGTTCATTCGCACGTACAAGAACCTGTGGTGCATCGGCAAGTGATGATTTCCCGCCGCTTGCGGCTTCGCGCTCACTGAATCTTCTCAGCGAGCGCGAAGCCGCAAGCGGCGAGCATATCTTTCGCAAACCGCCAACTCCGCCTCGTCAACCTGCAGCATCCATTTGCGTGCGGCGGCGCGAGAATCTTTAGCATTTTTCGACTCATCGTCAGTTTTTTTCAAGAATCCTGTCGCGCCAACCGATTCCATCCACATAACCGATAATCTTCGGAGCGTCGGGTGCGGTCCGTTTGCAGCATCGTCGTCCGTCGGGGAGGTCTGGGATGGGAACGGGAATTTTCGCAGTTTGCCTGTGCCTCGCGCTGGGACAGAACACCGGCGACGTTCGCTACGCCGGCTTCCGCGACCTGCGCGTTCCCGTCAAAGTCACCGCGGCCGAGAGGCCGGATGTTCGCGAACTCCTCTTGTACGCATCGACAGACCAGGGGCGCAAGTGGAAGCAAGTTGCGGGACCGATCACTCCCGACAAGGAGCACTTCGTCTTCTACGCCCCGGCCGACGGCCTGTACTGGCTGCGCGTCGCGAAAATCAATCGACAAGGCGTACAGAATCCCGACGACAACAGCCTGATGAGCGGGCCGCCCGACATGAAGCTGATGATCGACACGCTCAAGCCGATCGTGCGCAGCATCCAGGCCACGCGCTACAACGACGACGTCCACGTCACCTGGGACGTGCAGGAAGACAATCCCAACCTGTCGACCGAAGGCATGAGGCTCGAATACCAGATCAAAGATTCGAGCGACTCGTGGAAGCCCATCCAGATGCCGCCCGGCCTGACTGGTAAGACGCAGTTCACGCCAGGGCACAATCATCCGCTGGTCGTCCGACTCACGATCACTGACCTGGCGAGGAATCAGTCGTATGCCATGGCGGAGGTGCAAGGCACGTTAACGCCCGCGGGTTATTCGAATCCCGACCGCTCGCCGACGCTGCCGGGGCAATTGACGATGCCGGACCGCAAAGTTCAACCGCTCGAGATCGAGAACAAGGTTCCGCCGCCGGTCGACATTGACAAGACCAGGCCGCCAGTCGCTCCGCTGCCGACCAATGATGGCATTCTGGGGAACGGCAAGATCGCGCCGCCATCGGGTGGATTGCTCAGCGGTCCGCCGAAGACGATTGCGCCGCCGCCGGTGGGACCGCTGCCGCCGCCGATGGGAATTGCGCCGGTGGAAGGACCGAAGCCTGGTGCGCTGGTGGGGCAAGAAAAGGATTCGGGGGACAAGGTGATCGCGGACTCACGCTTTCAGCCGGAGAAGCCGGTGCAGCGCGAAATTCAGCCGTCGATGCCTGGCGGCATTGTGCCGCCGATGGGCGAGAAGTCGATTGTGAATTCGGCGCCGGCGCGCAAGCCGCTGCCGGCGATTCAGTACGTGAATCAGCATCAGATCATGCTCGAGTACGAGTTGCGCCGCGTGGGACCGTCGGGCATCGGCGGCATCGAACTCTGGCTGACGCGCGACGACGGCGACACCTGGGAGCCGTACGCCGCCGACGAAGATGTGCAGGCGACCGCGCTCAACAATCGCCAGAAGCGCAAGTTCGATTTGCGTGACGCATCGGATCGGCCGTTGGCGGATGGCGTCTATGGCTTGACGCTGGTGGTGAAGAATCGCGCCGGCCTGGGCAAGAAGCCGCGGCCCGGCGATGTGCCGGAGATCCGCGTCGAGATCGATACGACGCTGCCCTTCGCCCAGATGTTTCAGCCGATCGCCGATCCGCAGCACCCGGACCAGGTGCTGCTCAAGTGGACGGCCGAGGACAAGAACCTGGCCCAGACGCCGATCACACTTGAATATGCGGAGAAGGCCGACGGCCAGTGGCAGGTGATCGCGAATGACCTGGACAATTCGGGACGCTTCTCGTGGAAGGTCGGCCCCGGCATTCCGGTGCAGGTCTTCCTGCGCATGCGCGTGCGCGACAAGGCGGGCAACGAGCGCGTCCTCGTCACGCCACAGGCACAGTTCATCGATTTCACGGAGCCAGAAGGCGCCCTCATCGGCGTGCAGACTCAGGGCAAGGCGCCGTGAGTGGATTTAATCCGCTTGAAAATGCACGGGGTGGCGATCGGGTATTTACTTTGGCCCATCGAACGCTATCTTGAGCCCAACCCTCCCACGCCCCCGGATAGGGCAATGCCCGGGGCGCTAAGTAAATCTCTGGATCGGGATAGTTTACCATTGCAAGTTCCCCTTTGCCGCCGATAGAATCATGAAAGATCCTCACCTGATCCCAACTCAGCGGAGTTGTGAAGTGCGCAGGAAGGGATGCCGGATTGAGTTCCGCAGATTCATTGGCTCACCGAATCGCCCGAATTCTGGCTGGCTCGGCTGTCCTCGCAGATAAAAATAGGCTAGATTTCCTCACCGGGAAAAGGTCGTCCTGCGAACTCGGCCACTATCGGAGAAGAACCCGCAAGGGTTGAGGTCGAAAATGAAAATCAGTTTGATGGTCCTCTCCGCCGGCAAGGCAGCTGGAAAAGCACTTCCGATCACGGGCTCGCAATTCATTATCGGCCGTGATCCTCAGTGCAATCTCCGTCCTGCCAGCGCGATGATCAGCAAACGCCACTGTGCCCTCCTCGTCAAATCCGGGCAGGTCTTTCTGCGCGATTTCGAAAGCACCAACGGCACCTTTGTCAACGACGAACAGATCAAGGGGGAGGTTCCGCTGAAGGACGGCGATGTCCTGCGGCTTGGTCCGCTCAGCTTCAAGGTGGTGATCGAAGGCGTGGTGGCGACCAAGCCGACGCCACCGCCGAAGCCAAAGGGCGCCGACCTGTCGGAAGAAGACGCCGCCGCCGCCATGCTGTCGATGGACGAGGAGACAGGCGAGGTCAGCGTCAGCACCACGGAAACCTCCGAAGATCATCAAATCCCGGGCGGCACCACGGTCATGGACATGCCGGCCTTCGTTCCGGAAGGCGCGCCGCCAAAGGAAGAGGAAGCCGCCAAGAAGGAAGAGAAGCCCGAAGACAAGAAGGCAAAGAACGCCAAGACCGGCGCCGCCCAGGACGCCGCCAAGGCGATCCTGGAGAAGATGCGCCAGGGCCGCCGCAAGTAGTCCGTTGCCAAAGCAAAAAGGAAAAAGGCAAAAGTTATCAATAGCCGACTTTTGCCTTTTTCCTTTTTTTGTTTCGAGAGCATGCGATGCAGGGTGCCGCGTCACGTCTCCAACTCCGCCGCCGTCTCCTGACCTGGTTTCGCAAGAACGCGCGACAGCTCCCCTGGCGGCTCAATCGCGATCCATACCGCATCTGGATTAGCGAGGTCATGCTCCAGCAGACGCAAGTTGCGACGGTAATCCCGTACTTTGCCCGTTTTCTTCAGCAATATCCCACGCTAACACAGCTGGCACGCGCCGAGGAGCAAGAGGTGCTGCGCCTGTGGGAAGGCCTAGGCTATTATCGCCGCGCTCGCGATCTGCTGCGTGCCGCGAAGTTGCTGGATGCCGCCTCTCACGCGACGATTCCCGACGACATCGATTTCGTGCGCACGCTCCCCGGCTTCGGCCGCTACACCGCAAACGCCGTGCTGTCGCAAGCGTTCGATCGGCGTCTGCCCATCCTGGAGGCGAACAGTCAGCGTGTGCTGTGTCGGCTATTTGCCATCGACGAATCGCCAAAGCATTCGGCCGTTCAGAAAATGCTTTGGCAACTGGCGGAATCGCTGTTGCCGAGCAAGAAGACTGGCGATTTCAATCAAGCGTTGATGGAGCTCGGCGCCCTGGTGTGCACGCCCATGCGTCCCGCATGTGACACGTGTCCGCTTCAGCGCGATTGCCTGGCGCATCGCGCGGGCAGGCAACACGACATCCCACGCCGCCCCGATGCGGTGGAGATAACGCTGATCGAGGAAGTCGCGATTATTGTCCGCAAGCGCGACCGTGTGTTGCTGGTGCAACGGCCCGACACGGGACGCTGGGCCGGCATGTGGGAGATGCCGCATGCGCCGACTGACGCGAATTCACCGGACGTGGCCGCGTTGTGCTTGCTGGACTCGCTGGGCTTGACGGGAGACATCGTCGGGCCGCTGACGACGATTCGCCACAGCGTCACGCGCTTTCGCATCACGATGACGTGCTTGCAGGCGCAGCACCGCAGCGGTAGGCCGAACGCGGCGTCGTTCGCGTGGGTGCGTCCGCATGAGCTGTCGACGTATCCGCTCGCCACACCGCAGCGCCGCCTGGCACAGGTTCTCGCGACGTCGATGAACCTTGTAGAGCAGGCAGCCGGTAGCTAACATGTGCCGAGGGGGAGCCATGCAGCACGCCCGAATTTCTCGTCGGCAACTCATCCAGGCCGGCCTCGGTGGCATCGCATCTCTGTCGCTGGCAGACATGCTCGCGCTGCGCGCCGAGGCAAACCACAGTTCGCTTACTAACGTGCGCGGCTCGTTACACGCTCATGATTTCCGCTTGACGCCAATCGCCTTGCTAAACTTTCGCAGTCCCTTCGCGTAGGTCTCCGTCCACTCCGCGTTCGGCTCCACCGTCGCGCGGAACTTGACCATCTGGGCGACCGCGTCCCCGACACCGTAGTCGGCGGCTTCGCCGGCCTGGCGGCGCAAGTGATTCTCGAGCGATGCCAGCGCGGTCACCGCCGCGCCGAGGGCTGGGCCCTCATCCGACGCGAGCAGTTCCAGCGGATGATTGAGGACGCTGGCGAGAATCTCGCACATCAGTTTGCTGCGGGCAATACCGCCGGAAACGGTGATGCGCGTGATCGACTGGCCTGAAGCCTGATGCTGCTGGACGCCCAGCGCGATGAGATAGGCAAGCGACTCCATCGCGGCACGAAAGCGTCGGCCCGCTTCTTTCGGCTCCTTCGGCTCCCAGCGAAACTTCGGCTTCAGGACGCCGAGCGATGGTTCCGCGTGGACGAACGGCAACACCATCGTTCCCTTTTGGGCCGGCGCCACCGCGCGGGCGGCGTCTTCGAGCGCCGGCCAATCCGGATCGTCGCCGACGATCTTGTTCAGGAACTGGGCGCCGTTGTTGTAGCAGCGCATCCACAAATACGGGCCCCAGTTCAGCTTCATCACGTCAAGGTCATCGGTCTTCGGGAACTCGGCCGATGACGAATTGACGACTGCCGAGCTGCCGAGAATGATCGCCATCTGCCCCACGTCGACCGCCCCGCCGCCGATCAGGCCCGCTTGCTGATCGTCCGACGTGGGGAAGATCAGCGGTGCCCGTGCGTGATCGATGCCAGTTTCCACCGTCAGCGACGCTTGCAACGGCCCGATTGGCTCGAACGCATCGACGATCCGCGGCAGATGTTCCCACGCCAGCGCGCGGTACTTGGGACACTCGATCGCGTCGAGCATCGCCTGGCACCACTGGCCGGTGCGCAGATCCATGATGCCGGTAGACGCCGCACACGAGACGCTGGTGACATCGAAGTTGCCGGTCAGATAGCCGGCGGCGAGCGAGCCGTGCGACAGGATCTTCGCAGTTCGTTTCCAGTCCGCCTCGGAAAGCGTCGCCTCGTCCTTGACGAGATGGCTGAGGCTATAGCGGCTCGCCCAGGGGCCGCCGATCAGCTCGCGCACGCGCTCCTCGCCGCCGAGTCGCTTGACGCCCTTGGCATGCCACTTGGCGAGCGTGGCATCGTTCCAGCAGATGGCCCGGCGCACCTGGTTGCGATTGATGTCAATGCGTCCCGAGGTGTGATGCGTGGCAGAGATGCCGCCGGTACGCCAGTCGTCGAGTCGACCCTTGATGCGCAACTGGTTCGCCATGGCGCGAACGCTGCCGCGCGCCTGGCCTTCGAGCTGCAGCAGGTTCAACTCCGAGACGCCCTTGGTCCAGAGGTCGGTCGGCAGGCGCACCTCGGAGATCGTGTTGCCATCGAGATCGAAGGCGAGGCACTTGACGCCGCTGGTGCTGAAATCCCAGCCAGTGAGAATGGTGGACGCTGGAACGTGACGGAGAGTTGCCATGATCGCTTTCCAAGAAGGACCTGTCGCCGGCTCTGCGTCAGAATCGTCCGCTCGGCGGTTTAGCGCGGCACATCTATTGCGTTCGCGCAACATCTGCAGCGATGCGGCGCGCTAAACCGCCGAGCGGACGATTTTGACGCAATGCCAGGTAACACGACTGCGCTGGACTGAGAATATTTGACTACAACAAACGTGTGCGAATTTCCACAATCCTTCGCCATGAGTAACAGTATGGCAAAGTCCGCTGACCCGGTCGCATCGGCACTTGAACGTTGGCGCAACAATCTCATCGATCTG
>DASRSQ010000002.1:0-16480 GCA_035656475.1 Gemmataceae bacterium
GTTGCTGAAGTCGTGGCACAGTTGCCGCGCCAGTTCCGCGGCCAATGCCAGATTCTCGAGATCGGCATACTCGCTCGAGTCCATGGTGGGTTCCGCCAATGATCGCAACCCCAAATCTAAGCCTTGACGACGCACTAGGAAAAAAGCAAACTGCGTGCCGCGTCATGCATCGGTCTGCCGGGCCGGCGGCGCCAGGGATGCCGCAAGCACGCTCATGAGATCCTCGTATTTTACAGGCTTTACCAGGTGATGGTCGAAGCCGGCCTGCCTGGATTGCTGCCGATCCGCTTCCTGGCCCCACCCGGTCAAGGCGACAATGACCGTGTGCTTGCCCCAGGGCTGCTGGCGGATGCGGCGGCAGGTGTCGAGGCCGTTGAGCTTGGGTAAGCCGATGTCGAGCAAGATCAGATCGGGATGCAGCGATTCGGCGGCGTCAATCGCGGCGAGACCGTCGTGAGCGAGGTGCGTTTCGTTGCCCGCGATCTTCAGCAACATTGCCAGGGATCTGGCGGCGTCGGCATTGTCGTCGACGATGAGCACGCGGGCGGACGACACCGTTGCCGGCTCAGGCTGCGTCGGCTCCGTTGCTCGTGCCGGGGAAAGCATGATCGGTAGACGGACCACGAACTCGCTGCCCGTGCCGGGCCCACGGCTATGGGCCTCGACGCTTCCGCCATGCATTTCGACCAGGCGCTTTACCAGCGTCAGGCCGATGCCAAGTCCGCCCTGCGAATGCTCCAGGGTACGCTCCAACTGGCTGAACATGTCGAAGACACTGGCAAGTTTCTGCACCGGAATGCCCATGCCGTTGTCGCGGATGGTGACGACAGCGCGGCCATCCTGGCTTTCCGCGGCAAGCCAGATCCGGCCCCCCGAACCGGTGTACTTGCAGGCGTTGTTAAGAATATTCGTAAAGACCTGGACCAGGCGAACCGCGTCGGCATGCAAGGCAATCGGCTGCGAGGGAAGAGCAACGCTGAGCGCGAGGTTCTTGCTGGCAATCAGCGGCCGGCAGGCATCCACGGATTCTTCCAGGATGGAGGACAGATCCACGATCTCACGCCGCAACTCGATCTTGTTGCGGGTGATTCGGCTAACATCGAGAAGATCATCGACGAGTCGCACCATGATTCCGAGCTGGCGCTCCATGGTAGCGCACGCATCGGCCATGGCCGCCGCGTCGCCGCCGCGTTTGAGAATTTCCAGACAATTGCGCAGCGGCGTCAGCGGGCCGCGCAGCTCGTGCGCCAGGATTGCCAGGAACTCATCCTTGCGGCAATCGGCGGCTTTCAAATCGGCCAACAGGCCGTAGATTCGCTCTTCGGCTTCCTTGTGGTCAGTGATGTCTCTGGCAATCTTCGAAGCTCCGACGATATGACCCTGCTCGTCGGGGATCGGTGAAATCGTCAGAGAAACGTGGATTGGCTGACCGTCTTTCCGCATGCGTACGGTGTCGAAGTGATCGACACGCTCTCCCGCCCGGATGCGGCGGATGATTTGTTCCTCTTCCTGAGTCCGGTCGGCGGGAATGATCAGCGTGATGTTCTTTCCCACGGCTTCCTGGGCGGAGTAACCGAACAGGCGCTGTGCAGCCAGGTTCCAGCTCTGAATGGTTCCGTCCAGCGATTTGCTGACAATGGCGTCGAGGGAGGATTCGACGATGGCGGCGAGCAACCGCGCTGCCGAGAGCTGGCTGGCATTTTCATGTTCGAGCAGGCGTCGTTCGCTAATATCGCGAAAGATCACGACGCAGCCGACGGCATTGCCATCACCGTCCTTGATCGGCGCCGTGCTATCATCGACGAAGCACTCGCTGCCGTCCTTGCGAAGCAGGACGCCATGGCCGATCAATCCGACCACGCCACCGGAAGAAAGTGCTCGCCGCGCTGGATTGTCCATGGGCAAGCGGGTATGTTCGTCGATGAGGCGAAACACATTTTCGAGCGGCTGCCCGATGGCGTCATCCGCCCAACCGGTCACCGCCCTGGCGGCATCGTTGAGAAACGTGATGCGGGCCTGGATATCGGTGGTGATCACCGCATCGCCGATGCTGGTGAGGGTGACGCGCAACAGTTCACGCTGTGCCGCTGCCGCGTCGGCCGCCTGCTTGCGATCTTGCAAGCTCTTTTGACTCAGATAATAAACAGCGCATACCAACACCACGCCGACAAGGGTGACGAGGACTTGCGACAGACGAGCGGCGAGAGCACTGATCCTGGATTGGTCGGCAAAGCCGTTGAGCCGGGACGTCTCGGCATCTTGGATGGCGGCGATGGCCGCGCGGAGATCAGCCATCATGGTCCGTCCGATATCGCTTTGCACGATCTTCATTGCGGCCGGCCGATCGCCGGCATCGACCAGGGCGATGGTTCGGCGAAGTTCTTCCACGCGCTCGGTGATCTTGCCTTCCAGATCGGCGAGATGCGCTTGCTGCTCGGGTTTGCCTGACGCGCGCTCTTTCAGATCCCTCAGCGTGCTCTGAATTTTCGCCAGCGCGGCCTGATATGGCTCCAGGTATTCTTTCTTTTGCGTCAGCAAATAGCCGCGCTGGCCAGTCTCGGCGTCCTTGAGACTCGACAACAGAGAGTCCAGCCTGGCGATGAACGCATAAGCGCTGGCGAGTTGTCGATCGTTTTCCTCTAGTTGTCTGATGTTGAAGTAGCCCAGCAATCCGCCGATCAGCACAATGCAGATGGTCAGTGCAAAACTAACCATGGTGACTTTTTGTAACAGCGGTGGTCGCAAAGACGCCGCCTGGTTGCTTGCCACAAGGTTCCCTCAAAGGGCGAGCCGTTTCTTGGGTTTGATGATGCTCACGAAGTGTCTTACTTTTTACATCATACGCATATTTACTGAAACAGTTGGCGCGGACTCAGCCATTTCCCCGGGAAATGCTTAAGCCAGTTGATCATTCCCATCGGCTGGAAATCCTGACTTACGAATTACGAAAATGCGCAGGGCATTGCTCATCATGGCAGGGGCCGTTGCTGCTGCGATGCAGATCTTGCTCAAATGCAAAGCGCTGCGATGGCATGATCTTTGCCTGCGATATTTTATTCGCCCGAGGCGGATGTGATCTTTCAAAAAAGGAGCGACGGTCATGGCACTTATTCATGACAGCCGACCGTCGGACTTTGGTTCCGGAGAATCGGAACCAATGTTCGAGCGTAGCAAGTTCGCTGCGTCGGCTACCACGGAAACCAGCGGCACAGCCAGCGAAGTAGCGACTTATTTCGGCGATAAGGCGGAACAAGCCACTGAAGCCATCGGGGCCGGAATGGAGAGCGTTGGCAGAAGCATTCGCGAACATGCTCCCGATCATGGCGTCCTTGGCACGGCCGGTCGTGCCGTCGGCAGCAAACTCGAGGCCGGTGGGCACTACCTCGAGGACCGCGGTCTCACGGGAGCTGGCGACGATCTCACGCTCGTGATTCGCCAACATCCGATTCCCGCGCTCTTTGTCGGCTTCGGCCTAGGCTTTCTCGCCATGCGTTTGTTCAGGAGGTGATCCATGCCAGTGCAATTTGAATCGCCGCACGACGTCCCGGTCAGTTCGCTCGTTGGTGAAATTGTTCAGGATTCGCGCCAGCTCATCATTGACCAGCTGACTCTATTTCGTGTCGAGCTCAAGAAGGACATGCGCCGCGCCGTTGACGCCGCCGTGCCGGTGTGCGCGGGTGCTCTGGCCCTGATGGTATCGATTTTTCTGCTGGGCATCGGAGGTGCTTACCTTCTTTCCTGGTTGGTGCCCGAACTTCCCCTGTGGGGCAGCTATTTTGTGGTCGGCGGAGTGATTGGTATCGCCGGCGGCATCCTGGTTGCGATTGGTGTCGTGTTGCTTCGCAACATCAAGCCGGCGGCCACGGCGCTCAAAGGCCTTGAGGAGAATGTCCAATGGAAAACGAAGAACTGATTCGTCAAAAGATGGAAAACACACGCGAATCCATCACGGAAAAGCTGGATGCTCTGGAAGAACGCGTCGTCGGCTCCGTTCAGCAGGCGAGCAACGCCGTCAGCGATACGGCTGAAACCGTGAAAAATGCTTTTGACCTCAGGGTGCAGGTCGATCGTCATCCCTGGCTGATGGTCGGCGGTGCGGTCACGGCGGGGATGGTCGCGGGCCACCTGTTGCAGCCGCGCGAACCGCCTCGCCTCGATCGCCAGCAGGCGCCAATGCCCGCGCCGGAGCCGTCGCTGGTTGCCCAGCCGCAGCCGCCGCCCACTCCGCGCAGCGCGAAAATTGCCGGCATGCTCGAACCGGAACTGGCCAAGGTCAAGGAACTCGCAGTCGGCGTCACCCTGGGGCTGGTGCGCGAAGCCCTGACTGCTGACATGCCCCCCGCCCTCCGGGGTTATGCGGGCCAGATCATCGATGCCGTAACCCTGAAGCTGGGCGGCAAGCCATTGGCGAACGCCGAGCTGCCCTTCAACGAAAAGCAACAACCGTGCGCTTCACGCCCTGCGACAGCGCCGTTCGCATAAGAATCGTCGCCCTTTTTTGATCTCACAACAGCCCAAAAGGAGTCAGTCACCATGGCAACCGAAACCACCAAACGGAACGAAGCATGGGAACAGGCCAAGGAGAGTGGCAAAGAGAGCCTGGCCAAGGGCAAAGAGGCCGGCGAACAGGCCATGGAGGCCGCGCGTCAGGAGGGAAAAGGAATTCTCGACAAGGCAAAAGATGCCGCCTGCGCGGTCGGCAAGAAGGCTGAAGATGCCACTGCCGCCGCGGGCCACGGCATCGCCGACTTTGGCGAACGGGTGTCCGAGAAGGGGCCGCATAGCGGCTTCATGGGTACTGCGTCGCAGAAAGTCGGCGACACCATCAAGGAAGGCGGCCGCTACATCGAAGAGCAGAAGCTCAGCGGCATGGCTCATGACGTCGCAGAGATCGTCAAGAACCATCCGATCCCGGCCCTGGTCGCCGTCTTCGGCCTCGGCTTCATGATTGGGCAAGCGATGAAGGATTAGGTTCTCTTCTCGCGAAGGGTACAATCGGCCGGTTGTTGGAGTCAGAGCTCTGACTCCAATGACTGGCTGATTTTTTTTGTGCGCTGCGCCGGCGCCAACTCAATCCGCAATGCAAACAACGCGCGCGCTATGGTACGGGCGCAAAAAAATCCGCGTCAAGCCCTTTGGCGATTGACGCGGATGCAACACAATCAACTGCTACTACTTGTTCAACGAGTCGGTGAACTCGCTGAGTTGCTTTTCCGCCTCTTCCTTGGCATAGCCATAGCGTTTTTGCAGGACGCCAAGGAACTGGTCGCGCTGACCGCCGGCAACGGTGAGATCGTCGTCGGTGAGCTTGCCCCACTTCTCCTTCATCTTGCCGGTAAGCTGTTTCCAGTTTCCTTTCACTTGGTCCCAGTTCATGACTGTCTCCTTGCGTTTTAGGTTGAAAACGATCCAGGCGGGACATTCGCCTGGCGTGCCAAAGAGAACGCAAGAAGTGTGCCGAGATTACTGGAATCATGGCGGCTGTGCTCGCCTTGTTCGCGCGTGATGTTTCGCCCAGGCCGAGTCGGTTGCGCCCTGAACCAGACGTCGATCTTCGACGCTTGAGAAGTCGAGGAATCGCGCAATGGGAAACGCGATTCGCGACTGTTGCCTCGAATCAACTCAAGGGAGCCTTCATGCGTCATCATTCACACGGCGCGCGCGACCAGGAATGAGGATTGTCGCAGGCCAGCAATCAGCAATCGCCCGATATTCAGTGCTCGCGCAGATGCTGGCACAGTGGTTGCTCTATTATTGGACCGACATCTCGTGGCGTTTGCCGCGCGTTGACGTCTCACGGTGAGATTCGACGGCGGCCAAATCTCTCTTGGAGACAAGTCATGATGCGAGCAGTGAAAGGTATGGGCGTCGTTACGGTGCTGATGGGCATGGCGGCGTTCGCCAGTGCTGCCGAGGAAACTTCGGGAACCATCAAGACCGTGGATAGCACTCGGCGTGAAGTGGTCCTGAAGGGAGTTGTCAAGGACACCGTCTACGAGCTCAACAAGGATGCCACGGTGTGGCTGGACGGCGCCCGCGCCAAGCTCTCGGACCTTCGCGCGGATGATCGCGCCGTCATCGTTTACGAGAAAAAAGGAGATCACCTGATGGTGGATCAGATCCGCGGCCTGCGCACGGCCCAGGAAACGTCAGGCACGGTCAGCGATGTGATCGGAGACAAGAGGGAAGTCGTGCTCAAGGGCACCGTCAAGAACACAACGTATGAAATGGGCAAGAATTGCACCGTCTGGGTGGATGGCAAAATGTCGTCTCTGAAGGGCATTCACACCGGCGATGCCGTCATCGTCACCTACGAACGCCGCGGCGACCACATGATCGCTCGCGATGTCACCGTCACCAAGCATCGCTAACCAATCGTCCCGAAATATCTGTGCGACGCTCCTCCTTGGCGTCCGCGATCGCACTTGCGATCGCGGACGCTTTCGTCCATGGAGGGATTGGCATGTTGTTTGCGTTATCCGCATGAAACAAGTTGGATACCGAGGTGCGATCCGATGTCGGAATGGACCCAGCAGATGCCCTGGCTTGATTCGCCGCTGGAAGCAACGGATTTGTTGCTGACACGTGAATGGCTGGTCGCCAACGGCCTGGGGGGCTATGCCTGCGGCACGATTGCAGGAGTCGCCTCGCGCCGTTATCACAGCTTGCTGATCGCCGCGCTGCCGGCGCCGCTCGGTCGGCAAATCATGTTCAACCATCTCACCGAGCTGTTGCGTTTCGAGGACGGATCCACGATCACGTTTGGCGGCGAGGAGCGGCACGGCAGTCCGCTCCAGGTCCCCGGGGCCCCGTACCTGAAGTCCTTTCGCCTGGAACTCGGCCTGCCGGTCTGGCGTTACGACATCGACTCGGTCGCCATCGAAAAGCGAATCTTCCTGCCGCATCAGCAAAACTCCGTATACGTCAATTATCGTATGGTCGAGGGCAAGAAGCCGATCCGGCTCAAGCTCCGCCCCTCCCTGCATTTTCGCCCTTACGATGCGCCGGTCGGCTCTTCCCACTATGGCGACTACTCCTTCCAGTCACGCGACGATCGGTATGAGATTTCCGTGCAGGCGATGAACCTGCCTCCGCTCCGCCTGTATCTGCATGGCCAGCGCCGGGCGTTCACGCTCGAGAGCACTCGCCTGGAAGATGTGCTCTATCGCATCGAGGAGACGCGCGGCTACGACTCGCGCGGCACGCTCTGGAGCCCCGGATACTTTCGTGCCGACCTGACGCCCGAGCAGGAAGTGACCCTCGTCGGTTCCACCGAGGGGTGGGAGACGGTGCTCGCGCTGCGGCCGATGGAAGCGTTGAAAGCGGAGCATAACCGGCGGCGCCGGCTGATTGAGGAGGCGGATGCGAGCGTGCGCACCGGTTCGCCGCACCAGCTCGTGCTCGCGGCCGATCAGTTCATCATCACACCGGCTGGCCGCATCGAGGAGGCGGCCCGGGCGCACGCCGCCGGCGACGAGGTGCGCACGGTGATCGCGGGCTATCACTGGTTCACCGACTGGGGCCGCGACACCATGATCAGCCTCGAAGGGCTGACCTTGACCACCGGCCGACTTGTCGAGGCCGGCTACATCCTGCGCACCTTCGGTCACTACGTCCGCGACGGTCTGATTCCCAACATGTTTCCCGAAGGTGAACGCGACGGCCTTTACCACACTGCGGACGCAACGCTCTGGTACTTCCACGCGCTCAGCCGATATCTCACTTACACCAAGGACCGGGCCACGCTGCAACTGCTGCTGCCGACCTTGCTCGATATCATCGAACACCACAATCGTGGGACGCGCTTCGGCATCGGCATCGATCCGAATGACGGCTTGCTGCGGCAGGGACAGCAAGGCTACCAGCTCACCTGGATGGATGCAAAGGTCGGCGACTGGGTCGTCACGCCGCGACGCGGCAAGGCGGTAGAGATCAACGCGCTCTGGTACAACGCCCTGTGCCTGCTCGCGAACTGGTTGCGTGAGGAAAACGATCCGGCTCGCGCCGACAAGATAGCCCAGGAAGCCGAGCGGGCGCGGCGTTCCTTCAACAAGCGCTTCTGGTACGCCGACGGCGGCTACCTCTACGATGTGATCGACGGTGAAAATGGCGACGATCCCGCCTGTCGTCCCAATCAGATCTTTGCGATCTCCTTGCCCCATCCAATCCTCGACGAGCAGCACTGGCCGGCAGTACTAAAGGTGGTCACCGATCGCCTCTTGACCCCGGTTGGATTGCGGTCGCTCGCTCCCGGCCATCCCGACTACAAGGCGAGGTACTATGGCGACCTGCGCGCCCGCGACGCGGCCTATCATCAGGGCACCGTGTGGTGCTGGCTGATTGGTCCGTACATCGATGCCTGGCAACGCGTGCATCCGCTTGATCGTGCCGGTGCACGCCGATTTCTGCAAGGCTTCCAGGATCATCTGAGCGAAGTGTGCATCGGCTCGATCAGCGAGATCTGCGACGCGGAGGCGCCGTTCGCGCCGCGCGGCTGCGTCGCCCAGGCCTGGAGTGTCGCCGAGGTGTTGCGCTGCTGGGCCAGTACGGCGGAAACGCCCAATGGTAAGGGAACTACGACTTGACTATGCAGGGAGCGGGTGCAGACATGGGTTCGCGTCGCTACGCGATTGGAGCGGAACGGAATAAGGACGGCTCAACGCATTTTCGACTCTGGGCGCCGCAATCGAAGCGCGTCGAAGTCGTGCTCGAGAGCGGCAAGCGGGACCCCATCCCGCTCACCGCCGAGGCCGGCGGTTACTTCAGCGGGCGGATCGCCGATGTGCCGGCGGGGACTCTGTACCGATATCGACTCGATGGTGCAGCGAAGCCGTTGCCGGATCCCGCGTCGCGTTTCCAGCCGGAGGGCCCGCACGGACCATCGCAAGTCGTCGATCCCTTCGCCTTTCGCTGGTCGGACGCAAGCTGGACTGGCGTGCCCGCGGATCGCCGTGTCGTCTATGAGATGCACGTCGGCACGTTCACGACCGAAGGAACCTGGACCGCTGCGGAACGCGAACTTCGCACGTTGGCGGACGTCGGCATCACCATGATCGAGGTGATGCCGGTGGCCGATTTCCCCGGCCGATTCGGCTGGGGCTACGACGGCGTCAACTTTTTCGCGCCGACCCGCCTCTATGGAAGCCCAGACGATTTTCGCCATTTCGTGGACACCGCTCATGCGCTGCAAGTCGGTGTCATCCTCGACGTCGTCTACAACCATTTCGGCCCCGATGGCAATTATCTCACCCAGTTCTCCAAGGATTACTTCACCGATCGCTACCAGAACGAATGGGGCATGGCGATCAACTTTGACGGTCCCAATTCCGCCCCGGTGCGTGAATTCATCCTGACCAATGCCGACTACTGGATCGAAGAGTTCCATCTCGATGGCCTCCGGCTCGATGCGACGCAGCAGATCTTCGACCAGTCGACGCCGCATTTGCTGACCGAGCTCAGCCAGCGGACGCGCGCGGCGGCAAAAGGGCGCACGATCTTTCTCGTTGCTGAGAACGAAACCCAACACGCCGATCTGGTTCGCCCGGTCGAAACCGGCGGCAAGGGGCTCGACGCCCTGTGGAACGACGACTTTCATCATTCCGCCGTCGTCGCCCTCACCGGGCACAATGAAGCGTATTACAGCGACCACCTGGGCAAGCCGCAGGAGTTCATCTCGGCTGCCAAATGGGGCTACTTGTTCCAGGGGCAACGTTACTCCTGGCAGAAGCAACGACGCGGCCGGCCGGCGCTGGACCTCGGTCCAACCAACTTCGTGGCTTACCTCGAGAATCATGATCAGGTGGCGAACTCCGCGTCGGGACAGCGGCTGCGTTTGCAGACGAGCCCCGGGCGCTGGCGAGCCATGACCGCACTGTTGCTCCTGGGCCCGGCCACGCCCATGCTGTTTCAGGGACAGGAATTCGGCAGCACGCGCCCGTTTTTCTTCTTCGCCAACCACCATCCCGAGCTCGCCGAACTGGTAGGCAAAGGCCGCCGAGAGTTTCTGAGCCAGTTCGCCAGCATCAAGGAGTTCCGCCTCGCCGAGAAGCTGCCGTCGCCGCATGAGATGGAGGCGTTTCAGCGCTGCAAGCTCGATCCGGCTGAGCGATGCAATCATACGGAGCAGCTCGCGCTGCATCGTGACTTGCTCGCCTTGCGCCGCAACGATCTTGTCTTTCGCGCATCGCTGCAACGTGGCGTCGACGGCGCCGTCCTCGGGCCAGCCGCGTTTCTGTTGCGCTATTTGACCGCGAATGGCGATGATCGGTTGCTGATCGTGAACCTTGGGCGCACGCTCAAGCTGCGCGAGGCGCCGGAACCGCTCCTCGCGCCGCCGGCAATCGGGCTTTGGCAGATGCTCTGGTCGAGCGAGGCTCCGGAGTACGGCGGGACAGGTCACGCGCCGCTGGAATCCGATGACGGTTGGCTAATCCCCGGGGAGTCTGCCGTCGTTCTCGCTCCTGAAACCGCCAAGCCCGATCTCCGCTCAGCAGACTGAACTCAAGGCTTGCCCTGCTTCGGCACTTCGCGCCGCACGGCGTGGGCCGGTTTGTCCTCACGCAAGCCGACGAAAATCGGCTGGCGCATGGAGCCATCGCTGGTCCATTCCTGGAACGCGATTTCGCAGACCAGCACCGGCTTGACCCACTGCGCCGGCGTATTCGTCACCGGCTTGCGTACGAACGGACATTCCTTTTGAATGAGCGGCTCAAGGCGAGCGCGCATGTCGGCGAGGCTATGGGCATTGAATCCGCTGCCGGAGTGTCCAACGTAGACGAGATCGTGGCCTTCGTAAACGCCAAGAACCAGAGCGCCGAGATCCTGGCGTGTGCGGCGCGGCCGGGTGAAGCCGCCGATGACCGCTTCTTGCCGCATGCGCGTCTTGATCTTGAGCCAGTCCTTGCCGCGTGCTCCTTCGCGGTAATGGCTGGCCGCATTCTTGGCGATGATGCCTTCCAGGTCTTGTTCGATGGCCGCCTGAAAGAAGGCACTGCCGGTGCGCTCGATGTGTTCGCTGAGCCGAAGGCGATTGTCGGACGGGAGTAAGTCGGCCAGCATCTGCTTGCGTTCTTTGAGAGGTCGATCGCGCAAATTGGCGCCGTCCAGGTACAGCAAGTCGAAGACGATATAGACAAGCATCCCTTCTTGCGACTTCTGATAGGCCTGCAGCAACTGAAAGCGCGACTTGCCCTGCTCATCCAGTACCACGATTTCGCCGTCCAGCACCGCATCATGGTGAAACTTGCGCAGCGCTTCGACCACCGGCTTGTAGGTATCGGCAAAGGAAATTGCGTTCCGGGAATAGAGCCTGACGCTTCCGCCTGCGATTTCGGCAATGGCCCGGTAGCCGTCCCACTTGATCTCGAACAACCAGTTTCGCCGATCGAACGGCTTGTCGACGAGCGTCGCCAACATGGGTTTGACAGGCGCTCCAAGCAAATAGCCGGCGGGTCGCCGGCTGAGTTGTCCGCGTTGCAAGCGTGTCGTCATGGTTTCATCAAGCAGTCTTGCGCCGCCCATGGCGGCGTTTTTTCTTCGTCTCCCCTCCTTGCGTGTGGCCGACACTTTTACGCAGTGCCTCCATGAGATTGATTGTAGGCGGCGCCTCGGCCGCGCGTCGTCGCGTCACTTTTTTGCCCGCCAATTTCGCTTCCAGCGCCTCGGCGACGCGCTCCGTGAATTGATCCTTGTAATGCGCAAAATCGAACGATTTCGGCGTCGATTCCTCCACAAGAACTCCCGCCAGCTTGAGCTCTTGCTCGTTGGCCTTGGACTTCTTGATCTCATCCTTGAATGCAGTCGGTTGCTTGATCTGGTCCTCATGATAGAGCACCGACATGGTCAACAGCTCCTCGACGGGCCGGATCAGCACCGTTTCATCGTGCCCGGAAAGGACGATCGTGCCTACCGCGTACCTCTGTTTCTCCTTCATCACATCGTGCAGCAGCGAATACGCTTTCTGTCCCGCAGGCCCCGCGGGGACGAGATAAAACGTTCTCCCTGTCATGTACATGGGGTCGATCTGGCCGGGATCCGCGAACGCGTCGATGTTGACCGATTTCTCGTCCTCGGGCCGCAGCTTGTCGAGCTCCTCTTTCTCCATCTCGACGTACTTGCCCTTCTTGTATTCGTAGCCGGAGACAATCTCGCCCTTCGAGACTTCGCCGTGGACCGGGCAAACCTTCTTGTAGTGAATGCGATTCCCGCACTCACGATGAAGCTGATGAAAATGAACATCTCCGCTGCCGGCGACCGCCGCGTTGTACGCGCGCACCGGCACGGAGATCAGACTCAACTTCAGGTAACCATCCCAGCTCGAACGCAGGGCCATGGCTGCACCTCCCTGGATCAACGAACCGGCTCAGCCACCGGCGGTTCCGCACTGGATCCTTCCGCCCGCGCCGGCTCGCCCGGCATGAAATGGTTGCAACCGCTCTTTCCCGACACAACGAGTTGAAGTGGCTGTAAATCCTCATCAATGCACAGGCCGATGGTCTTGTCTTCGATCTGAGCATCGGGCTCGATTTGCCACCAGCGGCAATCTTTACACAGTCCCCATTGCGATTCCATGACATGTCCTCCTCAGGGTGAAGGTGGAGGGCGCTACCCTTCAGTGATGTGCAATTGGCGCGCCACAATTGAGGGGTCCGGAATGCAAAAGGACGGGAGCGTCAGTGCGAAGATGTGCGATTGACGAAGCAAGCTTCACGGCTTTCGCGATGGAGCTTGCGGGAATTGTCACGCTAATTAGATGTCAGACGCATGCCTTGCAGCAGCGACTTCACTGCGGAAGTCCTGGCTTTTGCGTAAATCGGTCCTTTGTTGGGATAACGGAATACCAGCACCGACGCCAATTCGAGAGGTCCGTCGGCAAACAAATCTCCGCAACTGAAATTCGGCCAGATGAGGCGCATGCTGTCGAAGCTAACGGCATCGTGAGCCAGTTCGATCGGTTCCTCGGTCCTGTAGTCGAATATCACGTCGTTTGCGGTCATTACTCCGACAAACGTTGAGAACGTCTCACAGACGATCGCGTGATTCTGTTCGCGGGAGATTACTGGCGGATCATCCAGGGCAAGATCTGCCGACCTAATGCCGTGCCTGGTGATACCCTCGGTATCCGTAAGGATCCAGGTCACATCATCATCCACTTCAAGTTCGTCCGGCGAGCTCCAAACAGCGACGGAGGGGGTTTCCCAGTTGGCGGCGAGCACGTACCATTCGCGAACGGCGGGAGGCAAATAGAGAGACTTCGCAGCGAGAATGGCATCAAGCTCCGGGCCGGCCATTCCATCCTCTGCCTTCAGCGGGACCAGCCAATTTCCGATGAAACTGACCACTCCGCGCCACCGGCCACTCGTTGCAAGCTCACGCCATTCAGAGGTCATGGTGAACCCCCTGACATATCTACTGCAAGCAATCGCGCGGATCCGAGATCGTGCCCGACAGCGCGCTCGCAGCAACCGTCAGCGGGCTGGCGAGAAACACCTTCGCCTCCTTGTGGCCCATACGGCCGGGGAAGTTGCGGTTGGTCGTGCTGATGCACGAGATCGGCGCGTTGAGCCGGCCGAAGGTGTCGCTCGGGCCGCCAAGGCAAGCGGCACACGACGGCTCGCCGATCTTGGCGCCGGCGCTCAGGAAGATTTGTTCCAGTGACTGCCCGTTGATGCGCTCCGTCTTCAGGCCGGCAGCGATCTCACTCGTTGCAGGAACGACGAACGTGTCGATCTTGACGTTGCGGCCATGCAGGATGCCGGCGGCGGCGCGGAAGTCGGTCAGCTTGCCGCCCGTGCACGAGCCGATGTAGGCGCGATCGAGCTTCGTCCCCTTCACCTCGGTCACCGACGCCTTGTTGTCCGGGCTGTGCGGCTTCGCGATCACCGGCTCCAGCTTCTTCACGTCGTAGACCTTCTCGTAACAGAACTTCGCGCCGGCGTCGGTCTTGACGACCTCGAACGGCTTCTTGTGTTTGTTACGGGAATTCACGTAGTCGAGGGTGACCTTGTCGGGAGCGATGACGCCGTTCTTGCCGCCGGCTTCGATGACCATGTTGCAGAGGGTCATGCGTTCTTCGATGTTGAGGGCGAAGACGCCGTCGCCGTCGAATTCCATGGCGTTGTAGGTGGCGCCGTCGCAGCCGATGTCGCCAATGATGGCGAGGATGAGATCCTTGGCCATCAGGTAAGGCGGCAATTCGCCATGGAAGACGAACCGCATCGTCGGCGGGACCTTGACCCAGAGCTTGCCGGCGCCCATGACGAAGCCGGCGTCGGTGTTGCCGATGCCCGTCGCGAACTCGCCGAAGGCGCCGGCGGTGCAGGTGTGGCTGTCGGTGCCGAACAGGACCTCGCCGGGCCGCGTGTGCCCTTCCTCGGGGAGCGCGATGTGGCAGACGCCCTTGTACCTGGCGCTGCCGACGTCGTAGAAGTACGGCAACTGCTGCTCGGCCGCGAAGGCGCGCAGGACGTCGACATTGCGATTGGCGAGCTTGTCTTGCGTGAAGATATAATGGTCGGGGATGATGACGACTTTTTCCTTGTCCCAGACCTTCGCGTCTTTGCCGAAATGTTGTTTGAAGATGCCGATGGTGCCCGGTCCGCAAACGTCGTGCGTCATGAGGATGTCGGCATCGATCCAGATATTCTCACCGGGCTGGACGCTGGACTTGCTGGCATGGCGGGCGAGAATCTTCTCGGTCATCGTCATCGCGGACATATTGCAGAGCCTCTTCTTTAAAAATCACTTGCCTTTAAGTAAGTATACGGGAGAATCCTGAATGTTGCATCCCAGGGGAGGTGCGAGTACGCTCGCCCCGGGCATTCGCTGTCGAGGAGCTCTCCATGCCGACGCGTGTCGCCGTCTATCCCGGCGTCTTCGATCCGGTCCATTACGGGCATCTCGACATCATCGATCGCGGCGCGAACCTGGTCGATCGCCTGATCGTCGCGGTCGGCGACAATCCAGAGAAGATGCCGCTGTTCAACCAGGAGGAACGGGTCGAACTCGTGAAGCAGGCGGTCAAGAACAATAGAATCACCAATGTCGAGGTATTGCCGTTCCATGGCCTGGTCGTGCGCTTCGTCAGCGAGATCGGCGCCCGCATCATGCTGCGCGGCATTCGCACCACCAGTGACATGGAATACGAATTTACGATGACGATCATGAACGGCCTGATGGACCCGAACATTGAGACAATCTTCTTGATGGCACATCAACAGCTCTCGCACGTCAGCGGCACCCTGCTTCGCCAGATCGCAACGATGGGCGGCAACCTCGATCCGTTCTTGCCCCCCGACATTCGTGACGCCCTTATCGCCCGCGCCACGCAGCGCCGCGATCATCTTCCCCCCGCTGGCCGCGATTGACGCGCCCACCAAGCCCCGGGATGAGCGCAGTGATTCCCGGGGGTCGCGCATGCAGCATCTTCGTCCCACTTTCCCCATCTTTCGGAAAGCGCTGATAGCGTTGATGAATCCTTGTGCAGGGGTCTATTCGCGCCTGACGATCATCACCGATGTAGCAAACATCGGATTAAGCATGATATGCTCATTACCCTGATCCTCGGCGCGTCGCTTGCTCTCGGTCAGCCCACTGACTCCGACAAAAAGGAGATCAGCAACGACAGCCAAGCGCAAACCGAAAGCGACTCCGACAAGAAGGAGAATGGCAAGGACGAGACGCCGCAACCCTGGCTGTTGATGCGCCACCTGCAAGGCACTGCCGCCGGCGATTGCCTGAAGCAGCATCGCATCGAGATCCTCGGCTGGACCGACGCCTCGCTCACCGCCAGTTCCGATCGCGTCTCCAACTTGCCGCTTGGATTCAACTATCGCGCCAACGACTTTCTGCTGCAACAAAACTGGCTGCGCATCGATCGCCCCGTCGACACCAGCGAAAACGCCGGCCCGAACCTCGGCTTTCGCATCGACACCATCCTGCCCGGCAGCGACTATCGCTTCACCGTCGCCCGCGGCCTGTTCAGCAATCAGACCGGCATCTACGGCATCGACCCGATCCAGTTCTACGGCGAGGCCTATCTGCCCGGCGTCGCCGAGGGCATGAACGTGAAGGTGGGCCGCTTCTTCGCCCAGATCGGCGCGGAAGCGAATGACGCGCCGAGCAACCTGCTCTGGTCGCATTCCTACACCTTCATCTATGATCCCTTCACCCACACTGGTGTCCTGTCCACGATCAAGCTCAGCAAGGAATGGTCCGTGCAAGCAGGCCTCGTCCTCGGCAGCGATGACTTCATCAACGCCGTCGACACGCCGACGTTCATCGGCAGCGTCAAGTGGGCCCAGAAGGACAACAAGAATACCGTCCTCTTTTCGGTGATCCTTGGCTCGGGACGCTACAACCAGCCGCATCAATTCAACAATCCAAACGTGTTCAACCTGATTTACACGCACCAGTTCAGCAAGAAGCTCTCCTACACGCTCGATTCGCTCTTCGGCTATCAGACCGATGTGCCTGGCCTCGA
>DASRSQ010000003.1:0-9069 GCA_035656475.1 Gemmataceae bacterium
GGCTCGCCTGCACGGTGCTGTCCCCTGTCGGGACGTACAGGCGAGGCCGCCTGCACCACGGGTCGATGCCAAAATTCGGATCGCCGCTCAGAATGCTCAGCTTCACGTTCTCTGCTTGTAATTGGGCTAGCGCATCGTCCAACTCCGGCCGCCAATCTTCGACAAGGACGAAGACGCCGCGCAAGCAACCCTGCGACGCGAAACAGACGACGGCGTTGCCGTCGCGCCTCGCGCCGTCGAGCGTTTGGCGGAGCTCGCTCGGAATGGTGACGCCCGCTTCGGCCATCCAAGTTTCGCTGCCGAGCATGGCGCCGGAATCGTCGGCGCGCACGCCCCGCCCGGCGACGGTGGCGATCTGCGCCGTCGATTCTGCGTGCATGCCGAGCTGTCGTGCGATCGCGACGGCGTAGACATGACGCGACGCGGCTGCCAGTGTCGCCGCTTCTGCCAGATGCCGCGCATCGGCGAATGCCGCCTGGCCGACGCCCGGCGTACCGGTCGTCAGCGTGCCGGTCTTGTCGAAGCAAACTTGATCGACGCGCGCCAGCCGTTCGAGTACGTCGCCGCCTTGAATGAGAATTCGCTGGCGGGCTGCATGGTTGAGGGCGACCCACATCGCCAGCGGCGTGGCAATGCCGAGTGCGCACGGACACGCGATCAGGACCACCGACATGCCGACGAGGACACCCGTCATCGCGTCACGCGCGACGCCATGATAAACGCCGGCGCCGAGCGAAACCACGATCACCGCGGGCAGAAACCAGCGCGACACGCGATCGGCGAGTTGCTCGAATCGGCCGCGCGTTGCCCTAGCCTGGCGCACCATGCGCACGAGCCGGGCGAGCGTCCCATCCGCCGCGGCCGCGGTCACCGTCATCACAAGATTGCCGTCAACGTTGAGCGTCCCCGCGAACAGCGGATCGCCACGCTCCTTGCAACGGACCGCGCTCTCGCCCGTCAGCAATTGCTCGTCGATGTGCACCGGCCCATGCTCGAGCCGGCCGTCGCATGCAATTCGCTCGCCGGCCAGCACCCGCAATCGATCCCCCGCGACCACTTCGCGCAGCGAGCGTTCCACCTCGCCTTCAGCAACAACGACCCGCACACGCTCCGGCTGCAGCTTCTCGAGCGCATCGAGCGCATGCGACGCGCGCGATCGGCATGTCGCCTCCAGCCAGCGGCCCAGCGTCACGAGCACGAGGACCGTGCAACCGACTTCGAAATAGATCGGGCCGTCGTCGCGCAAAACCGAGAACGCAGACACCGCGTAGGAGGCGCCAACGCCGATGACGAGCAAAATGTCAATGTTGGCAATGCCACGTTTCAGGCTGTCCCACGCGTTCTCCAGCAGCGGCAGGCCGAGCGCGTAGTAGACGGGGAACGAGAACAGCATGGAGAGATAGCGAAAGATGCCGGACAAAAGTTGTGCCGTCGTGGTGCTTTCGTCTTCGTAGACGTCCGAACTCCAGAGCGCCATGGTGAAGGCCATGACGTTCATGGTGCAAAAAATAGCCAGGCCGAGGCGCGTGAACATGCGGCGCGATTCCGGGCGCGCGCCGTCCGCGTCCACGACATTGGCGGCAAAGCGGCAGCCATAGCAGCAATAGCTCGGCCCCGCCGCCGGCCCGTCCCACCACGAACGCGGCGCCGGCAATCCGCAATAGGCGCATGCATGGAGATCGACGCTGCTCATGGCGGATTCAGGAACTCCGTGCGTAGCACGGGGAACTGGTAGATCAGCACATACGCAACCGCCGAGGTCCAGAAGAGGATCCAGATCACATGCACGAACCATGGAATGCGATTGGTCGTGTACGTGTGAAACTTGTTCTCTTCTTCCGGCGGCGTATTCTCGGGCTTGTCGGCCATGATTCCTCCTGGGCGTCCTGACGGCCCTGTCTTGAAGTTCCAACTCACTTCTTCCATGCGACCACGTCGCGGCTCAGCACATCGACGGCTCTCTCCAGTTGCACATCGATGCCGCGGCCAAGCTGGTCCGGGTGCGGTTCGACCAGCACATCGGGCATGACGCCTTCCTTTTCCATGTTGATGCCCTTGATCGTGTGTACGCCGATGCGCGGGATGCGGAAGGCGGAGCCATCGATGAGGGTGATCTGGCGAGTGCCAATGACCATGCCAGCGGTCGGTTCGCCAACGAGCTTGCCGAGCCCCCAGGTGCGGAAGGCGTGCGGGAAGATCTCGGCATCGGAGTACGACCGATTGTTGATGAGCAGCGTCAACGGCTTGTGCCATTTGCGGTCGAAGGAACGCAGCACGAGCCCGGATGCGCCATCGCGATGCGTGAAGATGGTGTGCTCCTTGCCGGTGAGGTAGTTGAGTACCTGATCGTGGGTGTAGCCGCCGCCGTTGTAACGGACGTCAAGGACGATGCCGTCCTTGTCGAAGTTGTCGGAGTAGAGGGAACGGACGAAGCGCTCAAGGCCGGCTTCATCCATGCCGGGAATATGGATGTAGCCGAGCTTGCCCTTGCTGAGCTGGGTGACCTGGTCCATGTTGCGTTTGACCCAGCGTTCGTACATGAGCGGATTGATTTTCTGCCGGCTGACGGCGCGAATCTCGATGCGACGTTTCGAGATGAACTTTGCGGGACGTGCGGTAAGGATGGTGACGACCTCGCCGACTTTGTCGTTGAGCAGGCGCGAGACGTCAACCGTCGGCCCGAGCGCAACGCCGTCGATGGCGAGGATCAGATCGCCGGGACGGATGTCGATGCCGCGCTGGTCGGCGGGGCCCCCCTTGACGACCTCGGCGATTTTCAGTTCCGGGCCGGGATGGCTGCGATCATAGACCAGGCCCAACTCTGCCGTCTGCTGATCGGGCACGCCGAGGTTGCCGGAGATGCCGAGGTGGGACGCGTTGAGCTCGCCGAGCATGAGGGCGATCAGCGAATAGAGATCCTCCTTGAGGGCACAATGCGCTACGAGCGGGCGATACTTGGCGCGGACCGCTTTCCAGTCGGCGCCGTGGAACTTGTCATCGTAGAAGCTCTCGTTGAGGGCGCGCCAGCTCTGGTCGAACATCTCGAGGAAGAGTTCGTCCTGCCGCACCGGCAGCTTGGCGGTGAAGGCGATCGTGGTCGGGCCAACAACGTTAGGCCCGCCGATCATGACGGCGCGGAGGTTGCCCGCGGAATCGCGGAAATAGATCTGGCCCGGGAAGAAGCGCGACCAGGTGATCTGCGTTGGCTTAAGATTGCCCGTGGTCAGACGCAGCACGGCACCGCCGTCGGAATTGGCGAGCCAGAGATCCTCGCTGTTGTCGCTCTTGGCGCGAAAGGCGATCTTCGAGCCGTCCGGGGAGATGGCGCATTCGCTGACGTTCATTTCCGCGGGCATCTTGACGCGCAGATGGATGTTGTCCCAGTCGATTTCCTTCGACGGGAACAGGCCCGGAACGGCCGGCCGTTGCAGCGACAGGACATAGGCGCTCGGCGTGGTCCCCTTGCGCTGGCTGATGAAGGCGAGACGATTCCCGGCGCGGCTCCAGGTCACGTCGCTGTTGTACGTCGCGAAGCGCGTGATGTTCCGCGCTGGCTCCTGCTCCGTGGCGCCCGTCGACGGAATGATGTACAGCTCACTCGCGAACGATCCGTCCATCCCCGCGAAACAGAGCCAGCGGCCGTCCGGCGACCATTCGTAATCGATCACCTGCCGACCGTGCGTGACGAGGGTGCGTTCGTTCTTCCCCTCGGGATCGATGGTGACCAGCTTGCCCGCACGCAGGAATGCAATCCGGCTGCCGTCGGGAGAAAAGCTCAGCCCGATCTCGGCCTGGGGGGTATTCGTGAGCCGTGTGACCTTGTAGCGATGGGCATCGACGAAGACGGGATGATTCGGATCGTCGGAGGTGAGCATGTAGACATCTTCGTTGCCGTCGCGATCGGAGAGGAAGAGGAGCGACTTGCCATCGGGCGCCCAGGCGAGGCCGTGATCGAAGGCAGGATGATCGGTGAGCCGTTTGGCCTTGCCGCCGTTTCGTGTCATGAGGAAGATTTCGCCGTGGACGACGAACGCGACGAATTTCTCGTCCGGCGACCAGGCGAACTCGCTGGCCCCGCTTGTGAAGGTCTTGATTGATTCGAGGTTCGTCTTGTCATCGGCGTTGACCTCGATGGCGAGCTTGCGGCTCTTGCCTGTCTTGAGCGAATGCACCCAGATGTCGGGGCCGCATTCGTACACAATCGATTCGCCGTTGGCGCAAATGCGAGCGCGGCGGACGCGTTCGTCCTTATGGTGCGTCACGGCCTGGGGGACCGGTACGACGTCGGGCATCTTGTTGAGGTCATCGTCGACGGCGATCTTGGTCAGATTCGCGTTGGCGTTGCTGATGTCGCTGACGTAGTAGAGATATTTGCCGTCGGCGGACCACATGGGATAGCTGTCTTGTCCCATGTGCTTGGTGACCTGGCGATTCGTGGAGCCGTCGGCATTGCAGATCCAGATGTCGTCGTTGGCGGAGCCATGATAGCCTTTGCGATACCACATGCCGGGGCCGCGGACGTAGGCGATCTTGTCCCCTCTGGGGGAGTAGGTTCCCTCGCGGCCATCGAAGGCGGTGATCTGTTTGGCGGCGCCGCCGTTGATGGAGATCTTGAAAAGTTCCGGGCGGAGCGGCAGGTCGACATTGCGGCCCGACATGAAAAGGATGTGCTGGCTATCGGGTGTCCAGCCTGTCGGATGGTCGTCGGCGGAGTCGAAGGTCAGCCGTTTCGGCCGGCCACCCTTGACGGAGACTACAAAGACGTCGTATTGTCCATGGCGATTGGAGGAGAAGGCGATCCACTTGCCATCGGGGCTGAAGATGGGATTGAAATCATGCTTCTCGTGCATGGTGAGATGACGCGCCTCGCCGCCGTTGGCGTCGACAAGCCAGAGATCGCCGA
This sequence comes from Gemmataceae bacterium, assembly GCA_035656475.1. Classification (GTDB taxonomy): domain Bacteria; phylum Planctomycetota; class Planctomycetia; order Gemmatales; family Gemmataceae; genus SIAQ01. The sequence goes on from DASRSQ010000003.1 coordinate 4,904, forward strand.
GATAGCTGAACGCAATGGTCTTGCCGTCGGGCGACATGTCGGGACTGCGTGCGAAGCGGATCGGCTCCTGCGCCTGCAGCGCGGTTCCAAGGAGCAGGATGGACAATGCGACGAGGATGCGAATCATGGCGAGAGTCCTGAATACCAGCCCAACCGACGAATTGCGCCGAATTCGGTGGCACGCGGCGGCCAAGTGCGGTTTTGTTCATCCTATCAAGCGACAAATGCGAACGCAAAAGAGAAGATTCGGAAACAGCGAACTGTGATGGTTGGACATCGGCACAATCGCATGCGCTGGCGGACCATGATGAGCGATTCTTGCAAACTGTGCGCGCCCGGCTACGATTTTCAGTACACCGACCAGAATTTGTCTGGGAGCGAAACAATGGCTCACGTCGTCGTCACACAGGAAGAGGCGGAACGCAAGGGCAGGCTTCCTGCGGTTTGCATGTGTTGCGGCGCGCCGGCGACCACTTTTGTGACGCGCCGGCTGATGCTGAAGCCGCCGCAATTCAGCCAGGTCGAGGTGGCGGAGATTGCCGCGATCAAGGCCATCCATGCCCTGGCGACATCCGACTATATTCAACTACGCACATCGTTCTGCGAAAAACATCGCCATTACTGGACGATCAAGAAAATCGTCATGTTCGGCGGCGTGGCCCTGTTCTTCTTTTCGATGTTCCTGACCGCCGCCCTGGGACTGGCCGCGACCATCAACCGTCGTGACCCGCACCCTATTTTGGCGGGGATGGCAGTATGCTGTGCGGTCATCGGCTTCTTCGGCTTTATCATCCCGCTCGTTATCGTTTGGCGCAGGCCGATCCGCGCGTTCGGATTGGATAAAGGCCTGGTTGTCGTGGACAACGTCAGCGATGCGTACGCGGATGCCGTGAAGGCGACACGGCGGCCGCAGGAGCCGGAGACGAAATAAGCGCCTACGGCGCCGACTTCAGCGTGACGCGCCGCAGATCCATGACGGCGGGCCCCGGCTTGGTTTTCGCCCGCACCGACAGCGTTTGCGGTCCTGGGGCATCGAACGTGACGACGCCGGCCGTGCGTGGGATGAAGCGCTGGAAATGGCCGGTCTCCTCGATCTTCAAGGTCAGCGTCTGCCCCTTGACCGAGATTTCAATCTCGGCGCCACCGCTGCCTTTGCCGCAGGCTTGCAACACCTCGACTTCGAACTTGCCGGCGGCGGGGACGTCGAACGTCCATTCGGCCCAGTCGTCCTTTTGCACCCAGAAGCCGAGCGTGTCCTTGTGCGGCGGGTTCTCGTAACGCAGCTTGCTGCCGTGCACCTTGGCGTCGCGGGCATGCAGGATCACCGCTCCCGCGCCGGCGGTCGCTTGCTTCTTCTTTGGCAGCACGTCATTCATCAGCGCACGCCAGGGTTGCAGTTTCGTCGCCATCGACGACGCCTTGTCTTCCAGCATCAGGCGTGATGCGTCGACATCGTGATACAGCTTGCGCCAGAGAACGCCGTTGAATTTCGGATTGGCGCGGTTCTCCTGGGCGCCGACATCGCGCCGCCATTTTTCGAGCTTGCCGCGCAGGTCGGCGACGCGCGCCGGCTCCCTGGCGGCCAGATCGGTCGTCTCGCTCACATCCCTGGCAAGATCGTACAGCTCGCAGGCGCCATTCTCGTAATGCTCGACCAGCTTCCACGCGCCATCGCGGATGGCGCCGGACGGCCGGCTCCCCTGATTCATGTAGTGCGGTTGATGCCAGTAGAGCGCCCGCGTCGGCGGCGCTTTGCCGTGCAGCAAGAGGTCCGACAGATCGACGCCGTCAAACTTCGCCGTCGCCTTCGCGCTGGCGAGCGCCAGAAATGTCGGCGTCCAGTCGGTTGCGATCACCGGCACATCACACTCCTGTCCCGGCTGGATCTTGCCCTTCCAGCAGACGATCAGCGGGATGCGGACGCCACCTTCGTAGAGAAAGCCCTTGCCCGCGCGGTACGGGCGGTTGTACGTCGCCGGCGTGCGTGGCGATTCCAGGACGTGCAGGCCGCCGTTGTCCGATGCGAAGACGATGATCGTGTTCTCGAGCAATCCTTCTTGCTCCAGCTTGGCGATCACTCGCCCCACGCAATCGTCGAGCGTTTCAATCATGGCGGCATAGACCGGGTTGAAGGCGTTCTTGTGTTTCTCGATCAGCTCCTGTTTGGCAACGAGCTGAACGTGCGGATTGTTGTGGCACAGGTATAAGAAGAATGACTTATCCTTGTTGGCGTCAATGAACTTCTCGGCGGCATTGGTGAGGTCGTATTCGCCCTTGCCCCCTTCGGTCTTGGAGGGGTCGGTGAGGGCCTTGCCGGGGTGGTAGACATCGAAGCCGCGATCGGTGGGAAGCGATCCCTTGCCGCCGAGGTGCCATTTGCCGATGCAGGCGGAGATGTAGCCGGCAGTGCGTAAATACTCGGCGAGCGAGCGGTAATCGCGCGGCAGTTGCTGTGCGATATTCGGATGGAGCAGCATCTGCGCCGGCGTATCGGGACGACCGGGCAGGAACGTCGTCAGCTTGAGGCGTGCCGGGCTCATACCGGTCATGATGGCAGCGCGCGTCGGCGAGCACACGGATGCGGCGGCATACGCCGAGGTGAAGCGGATGCCTTGCTTCGCGAGCTTATCGAGGTTCGGCGTCGGCTGATCTTTGCGACCGTAGCAGCCGAGGTCGTGGACGCCGAGATCGTCCGCCATGATGAAGACGATGTTCGGCTTGCGCGGCGCCTGCGCCTCCGCATTCCCGGACGACACGGCAATCAGCGCGACGACGGACAGCAGCAGCGTGCAGGAGAGGCGGTGCATTGGCAGTCCCCGGTTAGACTTCAATTCGACTCGCTTAATTGAGGGTTAGATGCGGCGGGCGGTGCGGACATTGTCGGAGTTTGGCCCCACGCGTCAATCGCTGCTTCCGAGACGCGGTGTAAACCCCGCCTGGCAGTCTGTGCGGATTGTAACGATTGTAACGGCGGCGGGCCTGGATTCTGGGATAGATTTGAGTGCCTTGTCGCCGAGCAATTCCCGTCCGACCTACCTGGAAGAAGGTGTCTATGTCCCTCCGCACCGTTTTGCCCATGGTCGTTGTCACGGCCTTTCTGGGACTCTCGTGGGGCCAAGGCTTCGCCAACCCCAACCACGCCAACACATCCCCCAAGCCCAAATCCCACGCACCGGCAACCAAGAGCGGCCATGCCAACGCCAAGTCGTCCGGCTCGGCCCATTCCGGCGGCCACAATAATGGCCACGCCTTCACGCCTGGCTTCATACCGGCCACCGGCAATGCCAAGACGCACACCGGCAACACGCACCAGGCGATCAAAAAGCCGCACCCGACCAACCATGCCTCCAGCGCCGATCACAAGCCCCAGGTCATCAACTTCCCGCATCACGGCTCGGAGAAAAATGCTACCGCCCACAAGGATCATCAACCCAAGGACACGCTGGCGCACCAGCACGCCGAGCACACACAACGGGAACAGGAACGCCTGCGTCAGGTCCAGAAGGAACTTCAGCAAAAGGAAGCCCAGGAACGCGCCCGCTTGGTCAGGCTCGAAGCCGACCTCGCCCGAGCGGAGCAGGCATTGCGTGCGGAGCATCACCATCACCACCACGGGATGACTGGCTTGCAAGGCGTTCGCCTGCTGCAGCCATCGTCTCAGCAAAACTGGAACGGCGACGATCAGGGCTCCGACTGGTCGGGACAGAACGGGACGAATGCCGTGCCCACGGTCGCATCGTCGCAGCGGCATCGCACTCACGGAGCATATGACTATGCCGATCAACTATTGCGCGGCGCCATTCGTCACCTCGAACAAGCGATCGCCAGGGAAAAGAGCAGGCTCGCGCGTCAGGAGCACTTCCAAAAGGAAATCGCGCGCCACCTCGGCAACCATCGTACTTCGACTGCGCCTCACCTGCGGCAGGACACCGCTCACCGTGCTCAATCGCATCAGCGTCAGCACGAGCATCCCCGGTTGGAGGCGTCAAAACATAGCCACACCGCGCATGCAAGCCAGTCGCGCGGACACTCCCACCAGACCGCGCCCAAGCGCCACGGCCGGGCGTGAACCTACAATCGGGAGTTAGTGACAAAATCATGTAGACAAAATCATGTAGACAAAATCATGAAGACAGAGGAGCTGCTCCTTCGCACTCCCCGCCTTC
>DASRSQ010000004.1:0-10189 GCA_035656475.1 Gemmataceae bacterium
TCGTTCGATCGCGGCTATCTCTCCCCCTACTTCGTCACCGATCCACAGAAGATGGAATGCGATCTCGAAGATCCGTTCATCCTCATCTACGAAAAGAAGATCTCCAACAACAAGGACATGGTCCCCGTCCTTGAAAAGGTCCTCCAACAAGGCAAGCCGATCCTGATCATCTGCGAAGAGGTCGAAGGCGAAGCCCTGGCGACCCTCGTCATCAACAAGCTGCGTGGCACGTTCAAGTGCTGTGCGGTCAAGGCCCCGGGCTACGGCGATCGCCGTAAGGCCATGCTCGAAGACATCGCCGTCCTGACCGGCGGCCGGGCCGTGTTCGAAGACCTCGGCATCCAGCTCGAAAACGTTCAGCTCAAGGATCTGGGCCGCGCCAAGAAGGTCAAGATCGACAAGGACAACTGCGTCATCATCGAAGGCGCCGGCAAGAAGAACGATATCTCCGGCCGCGTCAGCCTGATCCAGCGCGAACTCGAGAAGTCGACCAGCGACTACGACAAGGAAAAGCTCTCCGAGCGCATCGCCAAGCTGTCGGGCGGCGTCGCCAAGATCAACGTCGGGGCGGCCACCGAGAGCGAGATGAAGGAAAAGAAGATGCGCGTCGAGGACGCCATGCACGCCACGCGTGCGGCGTACCAGGAAGGCATCCTCCCGGGCGGCGGCGTGGCCCTGCTCCGTGCGGCGGCGGGCCTCAAGACCGATGGCCTGCACGCCGACGAGGAAGCCGGCTACAAGATCGTCATCCGCGCTTGCCGGGCCCCGATCACGCAGATCGTCGCCAACGCCGGCGAGAACGGCGATGTCGTCGCCAACGCGGTCCTCGAGAACAAGAACGTCAACTACGGCTACGACGCCCGCCTGAATAGCTACGGCGACCTCGTCAAGGAAGGCATCATCGATCCGACCAAGGTCGTGCGTTCCGCCCTGCAGAACGCCGCCAGCGTCGCAACGCTGCTGCTCACCAGCGACGCCTTGGTTGCCGAAATGCCGAAGGAAGAGAAGAAGGCCAAGGCGGGCGGCGAGGATATGTACTAAGCCGCTGGCGGAATTGAATGCGAAGAACCCGGTCATCTGGCCGGGTTTTTTTGTTTTCGCCCATGCACGAAGCGTTTCAGCTGGCGATTGCCGGTGCAAAAAAAATCCCCTCGGCAACCATCGGCCGCCGAGGGGTCGTTTTGTTTTGGGACATAGGGCTTAGTAGCGCTTGCCGCCGCCACCACCGTAGCCGCCGCGACCACCGCCGCCGCCGCCGCCACCGTAACCGCGACCACCGCCGCCACCACCACCGCCACCACGGCGATCTTCACGCGGGCGGGCTTCGTTGACGGTCAGCTTGCGGCCGTTGACTTCCTGGTCGTGGAGGGCCTGGATAGCCGCCTGGCCTTCCTCGCTCGTGCCCATTTCGACGAAACCGAAGCCCTTGGAGCGTCCGGTGTCGCGATCGATGATCACCTGGGCCGACTGCACGGTGCCGTGCTGTTCGAACAGACTCTGCAGATCACTGTCGGTCATGCTATAGGGCAAATTACCGACATACAACTTCATAGCCACTGAGGGCCTCCTTCAAAAACATCACGCAACTCGGACATGGCCCACACATAGGCTGATCGGTCGCATGACAAATACGCACTCGGGATGCTTGGACGAGAGGAAGGCAATTGGGGATACCGAAGTGGTGATCGCAACCATAACTGTCTGCTCTACGAAACCCAAGGTTTTAACTACTCTAAGTGCTCCATTTTCGTTTTGCAAGAGTAAAATTGCGAATTCCGAGACCTTTCAGGAATTCCACTACTTTCGGATTTCGATATCCATTTCTCGGCTTCTGGGGGCCGCCGCGACGGCACCGATTCGGAAAATAGCTACCCGCCGAACACGCCGTTAACACACAGAAATCCCTAAGAGTTTGTAGGTAAGGATTTCCGTCCTTGACGCAACATTCACAAGTCATCCTGTGTACTCAAACAATCGATAGTTCTGTTTTGGAGGGAGCACGAGCACCCAGTCAGACGGTTCCCGATTGCGGGCTGGAGCAGTCGCATCGATAATAGGGATGCGGAATTCTGAGGAGACTGCGAAATCTGGCGAATGCATTTTCGTTTCAGAGACGATTCCGCTATCTTACTATTCACCCTTTCGCTCGAGCATTCACCGACTGAAGGACCTTGTCCATGTCTGCATCGCACCCCGTGCCCCGGCCTCTGCCGAAGGCCTTTATCATCGCGGGCAGCGTGTTCGCCGTCGCCCATCTGCTCGCCGTCGGTCTCTTCGCCCTGGCGGCAAACAGCGGCCCCTGGCCGACCAACTTCGGCTCTGACACATCGCCTGGACCAAGCTTCGCTGCCCATGTTTCTAACAAAACCGAACCTTATTATTTGCGGCCACTGCACCTTGCTTATCACTACGTGCCTCATGCCAACTCCAATCGTCCCGCTCCGTTCGCGGCATACTTCGAGGTGCGCCTGAAGAACAAGGACGGCGATGTCATCAAGGATCTCAAATTCCCCGACGAGAAGGCCAACTTCTGGGTGCGCCATCGCCAGTCGATCTTGGCACAGGGACTTGCCGAGGATTCACCGCTGCAGATGGGAACGGAAGTGCTCCCCAAGGCGGGCGGCCCCGTGCCCACGATTGAAATCTGGGAGATGAACGAAGGTCAGCTGCACCTGGTGCAGAAGGAGAAGAACCTGGTGCCGCGCGATCGCCCGGTGGTCCGGCCGAGCGAATGGTCAAAGCTGCTTGCGCAATCGTACATGCGTTACCTGTGCAAGGAATACGGCGCGGACTCGGCGGAGTTGATCCGCCACAGCCGGGAGTTGATCATGCCGATGGACATGTTGGTGCCTCGCCCGGATGCGTTCAACGAGCTTCAGAGCAATTTCGGAGAATACCGCCGTGAACAATGACCGCTCCCCGATCGCCGCGGGCAACGCGTGGACGCGCTTCTGGTTCACGCCTACGCCGATCACTGGCATGACCGCCTTGCGCATCGCCTCGGGCCTCTTGTTCCTCGTCTGGCTGCTGTCGTTCGTCGGGCATCAGAACGAACTTTTCAGCCTGAACGGCTGGTTCGACGAGAGCGCCTACCGCCAGGTGCGCGGCCAGGAACGCGACAACGAGCGCGCCATCCGCGAAAACAAGGCGCCGCAACCAAGCCTCGGCCCTGCCCTGCCGCTCTGGTCCGCGCTCTTCCCCGTCGGCAAGAGCGAGACCGCCTTCCAGGTCTTCTACTGGGGCTCGGTCGTCGTGCTCGTCCTCTTCACGCTCGGCATCGGCACACGCATCACCAGCGTCCTCACCTGGGTCATCGTCGTTTCACTCGTGACGAACCCGGCTATCAGCTACGAAGGCGATTACCTGCTCGGTCTGCTCGCATTCTACCTCATGATCGGCCATCTGCTCACCGGCATATGGAACGGCAACGGACACCTGCTCGGCTACATCTTCGGACCCTGCGACCAGATGGCGTTCGCGCGCCCCAAGGATCCGCCGCGCCTGAGCTACTCGGCCAACTTCATGATGCGGTTGATCCAGATCCACTTCACGATCCTGATCATGATCAGTGCCCTGCACAAGCTGCAAGTCAGCGACTGGTGGAGCGGCGTCGCTCTCTGGTATCCGCTGCATCCGCCGTTCCAGGTCACCGCAGACAGTCTGCGGGCGGAGGCAGCATCGGCCCAGGTCACGCTGTTCTGGGTCAGCCTCGCAACCTATGGCGTGCTCGCCTGGCAGCTCGCATTCCCGCTCTTCGCCTGGCGCCAGGGAACCGTGTGGCGCACGATTCTGCTCGGCGGCGCCGCGGTTGGCTGGATCGGCTCGATCTTCGTGTACAAGCTGCCGCTCTTCGGGCCGGTGTACTGCATTGCGGCCCTGAGCTTCCTGAGCGCCGAGGAGTGGGCCGGCATTGCAAAGTGGATGCAAGGAAAGATCGGTGGAGCGGCGCTGAAAGTCAGACCCGCCTCGCCAACGCCAGCCGTTGCGACTGCTGGAAAGAAATAATCGCTTTGAACCAATAGTGCGCTAAACCGCCAAGCGGACGATGATGACGCTTGTCTTACACCAATCTGGTTTCACCATGCGACGCTTCCTCCCCTTGCTGATCGTGTTGCTCGCGTTCACCGCTATCGGCTGCCCGCCGGCCCCGCCGCCAGAACGCACCGCCAAGGATAAGACCGAGGACAAGAAGGACCCCGTCGTAGTGCCGGACGACCTGAAGACGCGCGTCGAAGCCGCCATCCAGCAAGTGCAGGATCGCGATCTGCTCACCAGCAACGCCTTCTGGACCGTCTTCCACGGTATCCTCGGCATCGGCCCCGAAAAGACGATGCTCACCGATGCGATGACCAAGAAAAAGGTCAACGCCGTCGACTACATCTGCAACGGCGGCGCGATTCGCGGCATGCAGTTCCTGCCCACCAATGACGGCCTCGACGTGCAGACCGGCCCCCAGTTCGTCGGCCAAGGGCACCAGGACCAATTCATCGCCGAGATGGCCGAGTGGGGCATGCCAGCCGATCGCAAGTTCAAGGTCGGCGGCCGCGACTACACCTTCGCCGACTTCACGCGCCACAGCAAGATGCGCGCAAGCGTCAAACGCGAACAAGAACTGAGCTGGGCCATCATCATCATCGGCCAGTACTACGGCACCAAGGCGCGCTGGACCAACAGCTTCGGCGAAGATCTCGACTACGACGACGTCGTCCGCTACGAAACAAACGCCTCCGTCAACCAGGCCGCCTGCGGCGGCACGCACCGCCTCTACGGCCTGACCTGGGCGTACCACCTGCATCTGAAAAACGGCGGCAAGGCCGAAGGCGTCTGGCAAGATGTCGCCAGCAAGATCGCACAGTACAAGGAATTGGCTCGCGATCTTCAGGGGCCAGACGGCGCCTGCTCCACCGACTACTTCAAGGGCAAAGGACGCAACCCCGACCTCGGTCAGCGCATCAGCACTACGGGTCACACCGTCGAATGGCTGGCCCTGGCGATGACGGATGCGGAGCTGCGCGAACCGTGGATGCAAAATGCGGTCAGTGCGCTGGCGGTGATGATTCTCGACGCCCGCGACACCGAGGTTGAGGGAGGCGCCCTATATCACGCCGCACACGGCCTTTACACCTATCACGCACGTGTCTACGGCCAGCCGCCGGCATATTTGCCTCTGCTGCCGAAAAAGTAATCAGCAACCGTTGCCCGCGGGAGGCACAGAGTCGTGGCGGAATCCCATTTTTCGAGCCCGCGCCTCTTGTCGGACGCCGAACGTTGCCGATAATAGAAGGTGAGCATCCGCGGATCGCACCCGTCTTGCGAAGATCCCCGCCTCCTTAGCTCAGTTGGTAGAGCAGCTGACTCTTAATCAGCGGGTCGTAGGTTCGAGCCCTACAGGAGGCACTTTTCCCGTCCGATCCCGTCCAATTCTGTCCCAATCTGTTCCGGGTCAACACCTTCACCGCCATCGCCAACATCAGGCACATTGTGCATGGTTTACGGAATCCGGAACCGGCGGCCCGTTTTGTCGTAAACCTAACAAATCTGCGATGAATCAGGATATTGTCGTATCATGTCACAGAGAAATAATGTGTTGTTGTTTTCTTTGTGAGATTCAGCCAGAGGAGTCCCGCATATGCCGCGACCGCCGAGCGTGTTCACACCGGAGCTGCTCAAGACCTTCGTCACCCTGGTGCGTGTCGACGGGTCGGTGACGCGCACCGCCGAGCTGCTTGACATCAACGAGGCGAGCGTGTCGAAGCGGCTCAAGCCGCTGCACGAGGGGCACGCGCCGCTGCTGCCCCGGCCGTGGCTGGAAAAGCATGGCAAGCTGTTTCGCGTGACCGCGGAGGGGCGGCGCATGCTGCCGGCGGCGGAGGACCAGCTTCGCCGCTGGGAGCACTTCGTCGAATTCGTCGACGCCGGCCGCCTCACACAACTCGGCATCGGCTGCGGCCATGAAGCCGTCGTCGGCATCGTGTTCGATGCGCTGCAGCGCTGGCGGCAGGAATATCGCGATCTGCCCATCCGCATCAGCACGGCCCGCGGCCGGAGCCGCATCGAGGCCGTCGCCAATGGCTTGCTCGACCTCGCCCTGGTCAGCCATGACGAAAGCCAGATTGAACGCGTGGCCCGCCGACCGCTTTTCATCGAACAACTCCTGGAGGACCCGCTGCGGCTCGTATCGGCGCCGCGAGCCCGCTGGGCGAAGGCGTTTGCCGAGCTTACTGAAACGGGCGTCCGGCCGGCGGCGCTCGTCGATTTTCCGCTGATCCTTCCCGAAGGGGACGCCGGCCTGCGTGGCCAACTCGATCGGCATCTCTTCAAAGCCGGCGTGCTGAATCGCCTGCACGTGGTCATGGAAGTCGGCGGCTGGCACGCCCAGCTCGCATACGTCCGCGAAGGCGTCGGCGTGGCGATGGCGCCCGCGTCGGTCCTGGCCCGCCACGGCAAGGGCCTCCTCACCCGCCCGCTCGCCGCCCAGGTGGCGCCGCCGCACAAGCTGCGCCTGATCTGTCGCATCCAGCCGACCGGCGAGCCGGACCTGAGCGAAGCGGGCTTGGCCCTGCGTCGCCTGCTACACGAGAGCGCTGTCTGACTCGAGGCCAGACCATTGTCTCGCACCATTGCGGAAGTCGCAACGAAACCATCTTTCGTCACGACGTTATTCTTAAAAGGACACTATATTCATTTAGTTGACTTTTGGTGCGTCCGCCTCGAATAATGAATTGGCAGGCGGTCGGGTGCATTTCGCCTCGCTCGCCGCTCATCATCCAATCATTTCGCGGGGGGATCACCATGCGACGTTCCCAGCCAATTCGTCAACAACAACCCGATGCCAGTCAACTCTTGCTCGGCTGGCCGCAAGGCGAATGCAAGCCCTTCGGCTTCGGCGCTTGCAGCAGTCCGTCGCTGGCCACGGATGAGCCGCAGCTTTACGGGCAGGACGCCCATCTCATCACCGTCGCGCCGACGCGGTCGGGCAAGGGGCGCGGCGTCATCGTTCCGAATCTGCTGCATTACAAGGGGCCGGTGGTCGTGCTCGATCCCAAGGGGGAGAACTACCAGGTCACTGCGCGCCGCCGCAAGGAAATGGGGCAGCAAGTCGTCAAGATCGATCCATTCTGCGTGCTAGACGACACCACGGATGGGATGAATCCGTTCGATGTCTTCGCCTTGCCGCGCGCCGACATTGTGTCCGAAGGACAGATGCTCGCCCATTTGCTCGCCACCGGCAACATGAACGGCCGCGAGCCGTTCTGGGACCTCAATGGCTGCGCGCTCTTGACCGGCGTGATTGCCTATGTCGCAACGGTGAAGGAACCGGCCGATCGCAACTTGAACGAAGTCTGCAAGGTGCTCACGAGCGACGATGTCGTCTACAACCTCGCCGTCGTGCTCGACACGGTCGGCAAGCAACTCAAGAAGCATTGCTACCAGGAAATCGCATCGTTCTTGCAGATGCCCGACCTGACGCGCGGCGGCGTGCTGGCGACGGCGGAATCGTATCTGCGGCCGTTCCTCAGCGAGCGCGTCGAGGCAGCATTCGCCATGTCGTCCTTTGCGATCAGTGATGTCGTGGAAGGCAAGCCGCTGTCCATTTACCTGATCTTGCCTCCCGACAAGTTGCAGAGCCACAAGGCCCTGCTGAAAATGTGGGTCGGCACGCTGCTCAAGGCCATCACTGCCCGAACCGAGGCGCCGTCCCTGCGCACCCTCTTTTTGCTCGATGAATGCAGCCAGCTCGGCAACTTTCCCTTTTTGGAAACGATGATCACGCTCAGCGCCGGCTACGGCGTGTGGTGCTGGTCGTTCTGGCAAGACCTCTCGCAACTCAAGTCCGCTTACCCCACGAACTGGGAGAACATCCTCAACAACTGCGGCGTGGTACAAACCTTCGGCATCCACAACCGCGCCATGGCCCAGCAATGGGGCCAGTACCTGCACCACGACGCGGACACCCTGCACGCGTTACGGCCCGAGGAGCAAGTGATCGCGATCCACGGCCAACCGGAACGCCGCTGGCGACGGATGGACTACCTGAACGACGCGTTGTTCAAGGGACAGTTCGATGCGAACCGCTTCTTTCGCCGCGAGCGGAACGGGCCGGGGCCGGCGATTGAACCCGGGACGTAGGATCGAAGAGAGGGAGCCCGGCGCAATTCAGTGCGATTTCTAAGCGGCGCGGCTCTTCGCCTAATACCGCATCTTTCGTTGGGCGCGATTGCGCAGAAAGATGGCGATGGCGTTCATCGTCAAGAGCACGAGCAGCAGCACGCTGCTGGCGAGGGCGGCGTTGTATTTCCAGATGTCGATGACCTCGTTGGTTCCTTCTGCCTGATAAGGCGGACGGTCGCACCAGTTGAAGATTTGCAAGGGCAACGCCGTGAAGCGCGACAGCAACGACGGATTCTGGTCGACGAAGAGCTGGGCGCCGAAGAGGACCAGCGGGGCTGCCTCGCCGATGGCGCGCGACAGGGCAAGAATCGTCCCCGTGAGGATGCCGGGGCGGGCCATGGGCAGCACGATGTTCCACATGACCTGCCACTTGGTCGCGCCCAGTGCATAGGCGCCTTGCTTGAGCGAGACCGGCACCGCGCGGATCGCCTCCTGAGCCGACACGATGATCATCGGCAAGGTCAGCAAGCCCAGCGTCAAGCCGCCGCCAAGCAGATTGCGGGCGGCAACGTCGGAATGGATGTGTTGCAGTTGTTGAAAGATGTAGACGAAGACGAACCCACCCAGGATGCCATAGACCACGCTGGGCACGCCGGCGAGATTGTTGATGTTGATCTGGATGACTTTCGCCAGCCAGCCTTCGGACCGATACTCCTCGAGGTAGAGCGCCGCGCCGACACCGACGGGGACCGCGAAGAGGACGGTGATGATGCCCAGCCAGATGCTGCCCCACAGGGCCGGCGCGATGCCTGCGTCCTGCGGATAGTTGCTGGTGCTGCTGGTGAGGAAGTAGGCGACGATGCCGACATTGGATGTGTCGGGGCGCAGGCTCTTCTCGGAGATGTGTTTCAGCTCGTCCAGCGTCTTCTTGAGATCATCCTTTTGCATCGCGATGGCCGTGTCGTAGGCGCTGACGATGGCCTTCTTGTCTTCTGCCGTCTTGGCCTCGGCCAGCCTTGCGTCGCGTTCCTTGATGCTTTTGGCGATGCGTGCCTCCATCTGTTCCGCGCGCTTCCCTTCGTCAGAGTTGGCCAGGCGCTCCTGGTTTTTTTCGTTTTGCTTCTGCACCAGCGTCGGCGTGTAGTGGAACCAGAGTCGCACCTCGTCGGCAAGGCGCACAAAGAAGACGATCAGAATGGCCAGGCCGAAAAAGGTGGCGAGGAAGCCTGCCGCCGTGAAGGCCCGGTCCGCCCACACGCGCGAGGCAGCGATCAGGAACAGCGGGAATGAGAGGCCCCACACGATGGCGAACAGGGCGCCCGATTGCACAATCAGGCCCAGAATGGAGGGACGCTCCGGCTGGAAAATCATCCAGATCGGATTCACCCCGCAGTACGCCACCGAGATGACCGCGGCGGTCAAAAGCGAGCGAAAGAGCGCGCGTTGCAGCATTTGCCCAAACGTCGGCACGACCACTTGCCAGAGTGATTGGCGCGGACTCATTGGTACACCTGCCGATAGCGTTTCAACACCCGCTGGGCGACGATGTTCATGCTCAGGGTCATGAAGAACAGCACGCCGGCGATGGCGAACAGGCTGTTGAACTCGGTGGAGAAGTGCTCGACCTCGCCGAGGGCGCGATGAACAATGGCGCTGGTCATGGTCGCGGCACCCTGGCGCGGGTCGCCGACAAGTCGCGCGGTCTCGCCACAGGCGAGCGTGACGGCCATGGTCTCGCCGATGGCGCGTGAGATCGCCAGCAGGAACGACGCGGTCACGCCGGAGAGTGCCGCCGGGATCACGACCTTGGTCGAGGTCTCGAACTTGTTGGCCCCCAGGGCAATGGCGCCATCACGAAGCTGGCGAGGTACGGAACGAAGTGCGTCTTCACTGAGCGAGGCGACCATGGGAATGATCATGATGCCGACGACGATGCCGCCCGAGAGCAGGTTGTTCGGATTGCCCAGGTCGGGGATGAATGTGGCCAGAAAGGGCGTGACGACGGTGATGGCGAAGAAGCCGTAGACAACCGTGGGGATGCCGGCGAGCAATTCGAGCGTCGGCTTGGCGATGCCCC
>DASRSQ010000005.1:0-10320 GCA_035656475.1 Gemmataceae bacterium
TACGAAACGGGCCGAAAGGTCGTCGAGGGCTTCAAGAAAACGACGCGAATCCTCTTCGACAATGTCCTGCCGCGTTTCAACTACCGAGCCATCCCGACCCCAACATGAAATCGGGAAGTTATTTGTCCTAACGTTCCTAAAAGTGTATTCGGCCTTGCGAGTGAATTGCCATGTTTGTCGTGGTTCTGAAAAAGCTCCAGACGGCCCTCGACAAGCTGTTCCGCGCCGTCCTGATTCACACGGATGAAGCCGGAAATGTAGTCGTAGATGAGCTTGGAGGTTGCCGTGTTATTGCACACCACGATGAAGCAAGGAGGAACTCTCTTGCCGGCTTCCTGCCAGAGTTCGAAAGTTTTCTTGTAATGCCCGTAGAGTGCTTCGAGTGCCGTTTGAAGTTGCGGCGGTATTTCGAGTGGATCAAGCGTCTTGCTTTTGCCGCGTCCTTTCTTCGGCAACTTCGGCCCGACGTGTTCCCAAAGGTTGCGATACATCGGCATTTCGTTTCCAGGAATGTTGTCGGCGACGGGGACGCGCGGCAGTTTGACGATGCCGCACTCGATGGCGTCCATGAGCGAGAAATCGCTCATCGTCCAGGGAAACAGTGTGCCCTCCGCGTAGCCCGAGCCTCGCAGGAAGAACGGCGTCGCCGACAGGTCGATGACGCGCGCAATGCCCAGCTTTCGATTCACGGATTCCAGGCCTGTAATCCAGAGTCGGGCTGCCTCGTTATTCTTCTCGGCTTCCTTTCGTTCGTCTCCCTTGAGATCCTCGTCGTCAGCCTCTTTGGGTTTTTCACGGTAGCAGTGATGGGCCTCGTCATTGAGGACGAGTATATTCTTCATGCCCATCAGATCGGGCATGACGCGCTGAAGCATCTGCCCTTCGGTTTCGAGGGTGTCTAATTCTTCGCCGCGACCTTGCAACAGCGAGCGGCCACCAGCGGATAGTTCGATGCGTTCGCGAAGCTTGAATGCATGAAAGTTCGTGATGACGATCTTGGCCCGGTTTATCTCATCCAGCATGTCGCTGGGTACCAGTTCACGGTTGGCGTAATAGCTATCGGGATCATTGGGCTGAAGGACGCGCAATCGATCACGGATGGTGAGGCCCGGCGATATCACAAGGAAGCCGCGCGTGAATCGTTTGCTGCCTGGGCGGCGCACGGCGTTGATTGTTTGCCAGGCGATCAGCATCGCCATCACGGTGGTCTTGCCGGCGCCGGTGGCGAGCTTCAGAGCGAGGCGGAGCAATTCAGGATTTGCGTCCTTATTGACATCGCCCAGGTGATCAATGAACTTCTTGCCAATCTTTGAGTCGGGTGCAACTTCCGTCAGCCAAATCGCGGTTTCAACCGCTTCGACCTGGCAATAAAACGGGCGTTGTCCACTGAATTGATGATGACGCCAATGTTGAAGCAGACGCGCGGTCTCTGGCGTCACCTGCCATTCGCTCGCCCCCAACGCCCGCCAACGGTCCACCAGTCCGCGCACTTCGTTGATGATCGAGGTAATGTCGTACTTCTGGTCTTTGGTTGATAGCGTGGCGACTTCATCGAAGGCCAAACTAGGCTGACTCGCCGTTCCTTTTCGCTTCTTGGGCTTGGGAATTGGGGTGATGAAATCGGCCTTGCGACGCGATTCGAGGATTTGTTGGGTAGGCTGCCCCTGTTCATCAAGTTCCCAGTGGCGAGCGGGACAACCGTACGGAGAATTGAGAATAGGGCGTTCGAAGAAGTGGCTGGACATTCTCGGGCATCCCTGGATCAATGGTTTGGAATCAGTGTACCAGGCACTGGACTGTGCGTACAGGAACTATCTGCTTCGGTCGGATTGACAGCGATTGACCACGTTACCGCCCCAGTGTACACTTGTGAGTATTAGCTCGCCTCGCATTCGTCCTTTGCTGATTCCTGGACGATATCGGCCGAGTGTGCTCGGACGGGACCAATACATGTCTGTCATTTCCGCGCCGCAACTGCTGGTCACACCAAAAGGATACCCACCGGGCTGGCAGCGGGTATTCGAGGATATCGTTTCGCCGATCAATCTCGTACGGGACATCGGCCATCAGGTTGGCATAAACTCACTTCGCTTTGGCAAGAAATGTCTATCTGTGGAGGATTTATGGCTCTTTGCACGCAAAGCAATTTCCGTGCGCCAGCGCATCCAAAATGCGTTGAATGAAGTCGATGGCGTCGCAGAGAAGACTTGGCGGGCCGGATGTGAAATCAGGACGGTAACTGGTTTCGTTCTGCACCCGCTCATTGAAGACATCTACAATGCACACCTTTCCTGGGATGCTCTTCTCGCGGCACTCTACGAAAAATACTCGACATCAACGGCGCCCCGGTTTGTGCGATCTAAGCAACGCAAACGTGTTGAGGTGAGCTTTTTCGCATCTGCGCTGGATAGGGTGATCGAAAACAGCTGTGGGCTCCGGCCAATTCCGCTCCTTCTAGCATTGCGCGATTCGATCTCTGCGGAGAAGGTGATTGATCTTCCAGATACGGCGCCTAGGGCACCAGCAATAACCAAGAAAACTAAACGACGCCGCGGCCGACCTGAAGACACAAATCGGCGTGAGGACGCCCAGATCTTCGACGCATGGAAAACGGGACAGTACCGCGGTTACAAAGACCTTGCAAGTCAGTTCCAAAAGAAGTGTAGGGAAGTCCGAAGGATCATCGACCGAGAATCCAAACGAAGGAAGATTGCTTCTTCCGCCGATCACTAAAATCGGACAAGGGGGAAGGATTTATTCTGACACCCAGGGCAACTCAATTCCGGCGTGGACTTTTCCATGCAATTCAAGGCAATCCGTCCGAATAAATCGACCGATTAATTCCGCTGAATTATTCTGTCTGACTCCAACGAAATAATCTCCTTGACGCGGCCATCGAACCCGCGTTTCGATCAAGGAGATCATCCATGTCAGTTGAAATACTCGATCCCGAGGCCCGTCGGCCTGCCGTGCTGCTCGACGTAAAGGCAGTTGCTGCGTTACTGACTTGTTCACCCCGGCATGTCTATCGGCTCGTCGATACGGGAAAAATGCCACTCCCCGTAAGGCTTGGCACGCTTGTTCGATGGCCACTCCACACCATCGAACAATGGCTCAAGGACGGATGCCCCGCCGTTCGCGCGAAGGAGGCCGGCAAATGACGCCTACCCACGTCGCGGTCCCGATTTCACGAGTCCGTACAGATGGTGGCACCCAAACGCGGGCGGCCGTTAATCCAGACACCGTAGTTGACTACACGGACGTGCTCCGAGCCGGCGGCACTCTACCTCCAGTCGTCGTGTTCGAGGACGGCGACGACCTATGGATGGCCGATGGCTTTCACCGCCTGGAGGCCCACCTCGCCGCCGGGCTGACCGAGATATCAGCCGAAATCCGCCACGGCAGCAAGCGCGATGCCCTCCTTTACTCGGCCGGTGCTAACCACACCCATGGCTTGCGGCGGTCCAACGCCGACAAACGCCAAGCGATCAAGTTGCTTTTGGAGGATGAAGAATGGTGCAAGCGCGCCGACAACTGGATTGCAACGGCGTGCAATGTTAGCAATCACCTGGTCGCCGCAGTCCGCGCAGATTCAACTTGGAATTCTCCAAGTTGCCCACAGGAACAGGGGAATTCCCGTGAAAAGCAGGAGATGCGGGTCAGCAAGGATCTAAAGAAACGGCCCGCCAAGGCAAAGCAAATCTCACGTCCGCAGCCCACACCCGACGATGGGCGAGAGGACGGCGAGATCGTGGACGACGAAGGATACACCGTCGCCGCTCGGCTCCGAGAACACTTCAAAGTTGCCCCTGCCATTCGTTCCGTGGCCGCCGAGATGACAAGGTTGGCCGGCAAGCTGCATGAGATCGAGGCGTCGAAGGCATATCGCGACGCCACCCAAACAGACCGGAAGGCCTACAGCACCATGTTGCTGACAGGCGCGACGATGTTGAAGGACATCGCGCCCGCCGTGGTATGCGGCACTTGCCACGGGGATGGATGCGGGTCCTGTGGGAAAAAGGGCTACCTGACCCACGGTGAGCACACAAATCGGAAGGACCAATGAGGAAATGCAAAGCCCCGGTCGGAAGCTTGGCGGCACGCCGACACGGGGCAGAAAGAGTAGACATGGTTATCTTACACGCGACCACAAATGAAGCAACGGATCTGCTCAGCGCTGCGCTGGATTACGCCAGCCGCGGCTACTCCGTCATCCCAGTAGTCGGCAAGAAGGCTGCCGGGTTCTGGAAACCCTTCCAGGAGCACCCAGCAGACGAGACCACGCTTCGGCACATGTTCTCGCGCCCGAACGTCACCGGCCTCGCGCTGATCTTGGGCAGCGTCTCCGGCGGCCTGGCTGTCCGTGATTTCGACGACGCCGACGCCTATCGCGCATGGGCAGCCAGCTACCCCGAAGATGCAGGGGCTCTGCCAACTGTCCAAACAGCGCGCGGATTCCATGTGTACGGCCACCTGGACCGAGAAGCTTACAAGAAGTTCAGCGACGGCGAACTGCGCGCCAAGTCCTCGCATTATGTCCTGGCGCCACCCTCCCAGCATCCCGACGGCCCAACCTACGTCTGGGTGAATCCTCTGCCGGCGCGCGGGCAGCGCCTGCCAGCGCTACCCAAGTCTCTGAGGAGGGACTGGAAGAGATCTACCCAACAACCCAAGCAACTCATTGCATGTGTCCCAAGTATTAGGGACGAGGCGATCAACGCAACTCTGCCCACGGGCCCAGGGCAGCGTAATCGCAAGGTATTTGATCTGGCGCGACGGCTGAAAGCAATCCCTGGCCTGAGCAAGGCCGAGCTGAAGGAGATCGTCACGGAATGGCATCGTCGCGCGCTTCCCGTCATCCGAACCCAAGACTTCCAGGAGACGTGGATCGATTTTCAGGTCTCATGGGGTCGCATCAAGATCGCGCACGGCACCACCCCCCGTCGAGCCTACCAAGCTGCCCTGAAGGCATCCACCACCCCAATTGACGGTGTCGTGGAACTCGGCACGTTGGCTGAGATGTGCAGGATCCTTGCGAGCACCGAGCGTCGTCAGCGGTTTTTTCTGTCGTGCAGGACAGTGGCGGAGGTGTTCGGGGTGCCGCGCATGCGGGCGTACCGCTGGCTGGAGTCGCTTCAGTTTCACGACGTCATCAGGCTGCTGAAGAAGGGGAGGCTGAAGGCTCGCAAGGCATCGACCTGGAAGTACCAGGGAGGGCAGCCATGATGAAGATCCGCAGCGCCCGACTTGAGCGCGAAAAGCCAGTCCGGCTCTCCCTAGGTGGCGAGCAGCAAGACGCATTGGACGCGGCGGTCGAATGGCGCTCCAGTTGGGCAGATGGTGGTAAGCAGGAATTCGTCATCAGCGGGCTCGCCGGAACGGGCAAGTCAACGATGATCCCATCCCTAGTGGAGGCGATGCCTCGGCCCATGGTCGTCTGTCCGACGGGGAAAGCTGCCCACGTCCTGCGCGCGAAGGGTGTGGAGGCGAACACCATCCATTCCAAGTTCTACTGGCCGGTCCGGAATAGGCGTGAAGGAGCGAAGTTCCGGCCGAAGACGTACATCGACGCTGACACGATCATCGTTGATGAAGCGAGCATGGTGGATTCCGAAATGCTGCAAAACATGCTCAGATTCGGGATTCCGATTCTGTTCATCGGCGACCCCGGCCAGCTTGGCCCGGTGCAGCAGAATCCCGGTCTGATGGACTCTCCGGATTTTTTGCTCAAACAAATCCACCGCCAGGCCGACGGGAATCCGATTCTTTCCCTCGCATACGCCTTTCGGGAAGGCCGCGAGCATATGGTGCGGCGGGCGATGGCATCTGGCGGGATCTGGCGGTCTCCTAAGGGGGAGTGCATTGTGGCGACGCCCCGGCAGCTAGAAGATTACCTGCATTTTGGTGCCCAAGTCATTGTCGGGTTCAATCGTACGCGCCATGAGCTGAATGAGCGGATCCGATCACGGCGAGGCATCAAGGGGCCACCTCAGGTAGGAGAGCAGATTATCTGCCTCGCTAACAACCCCTGGTATGGGATGTTTAACGGCCAGCAATGCACGGTGATAGAGGTAATTGGACACAACCCCAGATTCATCGAGCTGTGCCTGAGGACCGACGATGGGAAGATCATCTCGGCACCGTGCCTGCTCGATCAGTTCGGGCGTGATCGGATCGATTCTCATCGCGACAACAAGGTCCTCCAAGCGGACTTCGGATACGCGCTGACGGCGCACAAAGCCCAGGGATGTGAATTCGATTCCGTCGTAGTTCTCGAAGAGATTTACAGATCAAGGGATGCAAGTCGCTGGCGCTATACAGCAGTGACGCGGGCCAAGAAAAGACTCGTTTACCTTTGGTGACGCTGCATAGGGAGTGTGGCAGATGAGCAGGGAAGAGGAATACGTAGAGGCGGAGAGACGGCGTCAGGCATTGCTGGACGAGCTGACAAACTCCGGCGCGGTCGTCCTGACGCTGAAAAACGAAGACGAGGTCGGCAAACTCTCCGGGTTGCTTCCTGCATGGCAGATCTCGCGGTATCGAAGGGGGTTGGCCATGGCGGGAACGGGCATTTTGCAGGCGATGGACTGCCTAACGTGGAGGGAGTCGCCGAGCACAGATCTGCTTGTGGATGCGATTATTGAGCGTTTTGAATGTTCGGGCCGTGCAGAAAGGCGAAACATCATTACAAGGCTGCGGACTGCGTTCCAGGGCGACGAAGCGTGTAAGCGGTGAGCACGGCCATCGATCACCGAGAAGGAGTTTACGATGTACAACGAGAGTCTTGATCCCCCTAAGCCGACACCTGTCGCTCGCGAGCAAAATTCAGAATCGCTGCTCATCCCGGACACCGAGGTGGCGGCCCTCTGTCACTGTTCGCGCAGCCACTGGCATACGTTGTCGGCAGCGGGTAAGGTCCCACCGAGCGTGAAGCTGGGACGCAAGCGGCTCTGGCGACGTGCGGAGATCGAAGCCTGGATCAACGCTGGATGCCCTGACGCCTCGACCTGGGCCGCGATGCAAGCCAGCGCCGCCCGCCGGCAAAAGTGACCTGCCGGTTACAAGCCCGTAATAGATCTGGCATCCGTCGTCAGGGGCACTTGACGCGCTTGCTATTGTTAGAGGTTGAATCGTTGGCCGAGCCCGTCCCTGCGGACGTGGCCACCATCCGAGGAACTCACCGTGGCCGAACTCTTCCGTCCCGCCTATTTCGTGGATCCCGTCACCGGCAAGCGCTGCAACGCGAGCACACCGGGCGCGGTCCGCAAGAAATCGCCGAACTGGTGGTTCCGGTACTACTCGCCGGACGGCAAGCGGCACAAGGTGAAGGGGTACCCGGACAAAAAGGCTACCGAGAACAAGGCTGCGGAGATGGAACGGCGCGCCATCCGGCTTGACGCTGGTATTGTCGATCCGACCGAGGTACACGCGAAAACTCCATTGGCCGAACATTTGGCTGACTACGTGCGATATCTCGCCGCGAAAGGTAATACTGCGGAGCACGTAGAACTGACTCGCGCCCGGGTGCAAGCGTGCCTGGATGGTTGCCGATTTGATCGCGTTGGAAGCCTTCAGCCGTCTGTGATTGTTTCATTCCTCGCCGATCTGCGCGCAAATGGAAAAAGCATCGCGACTGCTAACCATTACCTGACCGCGATCAAAGGCTTGTCGCGATGGCTCTGGCGTGATCGACGGATAAATGCCGATCCGCTGACTGGCCTCGCGAAGCTCGCCAATGCGGATACCGACATCCGGCACGCGCGACGAGATTTCTCCTCCGATGAACTGGCTGCACTTTTGAAAGCGGCTCGCGAAAGTGTGCGGTCTTTCCGCGGGCTGTCTGGACTTGATCGCTTTGCGCTCTACCTGACCGCCGCTGGCACGGGGTTCCGGGTTTCTGAACTGGCAAGCCTGACGCCCGAGTGTTTTGACCTGGAAAATGATACTCCCACCATTACGGTGGCGGCAGCGTACAGCAAGAATCGAAAAGAGTCGGTCCAGCCGCTTCCGGGTGACGTTGCCGAATCGTTGAGGACCTTTTTGGGAACGAAAACTCCTGGCGAACCGGTATGGCCGGGGACTTGGCACCAACAAGCTTCTGCGAAGATGATTCGGGCAGATTTGCACGAAGCTCGCCAAGCGTGGCTTCAAACGTTCCAGGATGCCCAGCAGCGAGAGGAAGCGACGCGAAGCGACTACTTGGCCTATCGCGACAGTGCGGGCCTCGTGATCGATTTCCATGCCCTTCGACACACATATGTGTCGCGAATTGTTCGAAGCGGAGCGAGCGCGAAGGCGGCACAGACCCTTGCACGCCATTCAACCGTTCAACTTACCCTGGGTCGCTACGCACATGCAGCGTTGTATGACTTGGCGACCACCGTCGAGGCGTTGCCGCCAATGATGCCGGCGGACGAAAAGGCGGAGCCCCTGGCCGCCACCGGGACCGATGGCAGGCAAATTTCCCTTGGCCCATTCCTTGGCCCACAACAGGCGAAAAGGGCGAATTCTGGCGGACAAACTTGGACTGAAAGTGACGAGACGGGCGCAACAGAAAACCTCGAGAAACACGCGGTAATCCGCACATTTCCCGAGGTTTTCAGCAGCGAGGACGACGGGACTCGAACCCGCAACCACCGGATCGACAGTCCGGTACTCTAACCAATTGAGCTACGTCCCCAATCCATGATTGACCAAACCTTTACCTCGGTAGGTAAAGATGGCCGAACCGGTTTGAAGGTTCGGCCGAGCAACCATCAAACTAATTCTACCAGCAGCGCGAAAGGCGGCAAGTCCCTAAAGCGTCTTCAGGTACTCGACGATCGCATAGCGCTCTGCATCGGTCAAATGGTCGCCAAACGTGTGCCCCTGGTTGCCTCGGCCGGGCTGCGTCGTGTCGTAGAACTTGCGCTGCTCATAGGCGCTCTTCGTCGCCGGCACGGCGTCAAGGGTCTGCACCTTCCAGCCGACCTTGATTTTGTCATAATCGGTTTCGCCCGTGCGATAGGAGCGCGTGAATAGCTTCGGACGGCTCTTCGAGTTCAGCACGTCGTACAGCGTCGGCACGCTGCCGTTGTGCAGGTAAGGCGCGGTGGCCCAGATGCCATCGAGCGGCGGGGCGAGATAGCCGGCGGTTGGTAGCGACTTGCATCCCTCCGGCTTCTCCTGGGCGAACCAGCTCTCGTTGTAGAATTCGCCGAGCTTGGCGGGCAAGCCGTGATAGCGCGTTGGATCGGTGCCGATGTCCTTGAGCGCGATGATCTTGTTGGGATACGTCCAGTCAGCACCATAAGTGCCGTGGCATTTGGCGCAATTTTTCGTGAACAGCTTGCGGCCCGCGTCGGCCAGTTTGGCGTCGACCGAGTACGGGTATTTCGGCGCCTCCAGGCTCAGGATGTACGCCTGGATGTCGCGGAACACCGGCTCCTCCTTCTCGAAGACGGCGAGCGAATTGTTCGGCGTCAGCATGAACTGCATGATCGAGCGAACCGAGCGCGAGTTCGTCGAGCCGGTGTGGTACATCGTCTTCTTCTTTTTGAGGAGCCACCAGGCCGGCACGTCTTCGCAGAGATTGTCCTCGAGGTCCCATTTGTGGCGGTCGGTCAGACGCAGGCTCAGGTCTGGATTGCGGAAGGAGTGGAGGTAAACGGCCATGGCGCCGGCCTCGGAGGTGCCACGCACATTCGAAAAGGTGTGCGGCAATTTGCGGCCGATGCCGGCGGCGCGATTGAGGTCCTCGAAAAAAGCCTGAATGTCAAGGGACGAGTTGCCCAGGCCGACGTAGCTCTTGCCCATGATCGAGCCGCCGTGGCAGAGCATGCAATCGGTGGTCAGGCCCTTGAAGAGAAGCAAGCTGCCGGGGCGCATGCCCATGGGATAGCGGCCATTTTCGTACGGCGGCGCGTGCATGCCATAGCGTTCGCGGAAGGCCTGGTCATAATTCTCAGGCGGCTTGTCGCCGGCGCCGTCCCAGAACTTCCAGACATTTTCGTAGGCAGCGAAGGACCATGGGGCCGGAGAGAAGGCGCGACCTTCGAGCGCCTTCTTGCCGCGGGCGATTGCGTCGTCATCGGCGCGCAGCATCGGGACAGCGTGAAGCAGCAGTGCCATTGCCAGGACAATCCATCGGTGCATGGGGAAATCTCCAGAGTGGCAACCAATCGTGGGCATTTTAGCCAACGTGGACCATGGGCTCAAGTCGACCACCTCGTAAGATTAGAGCGATACTGCCTTGCGATCGCGCTGGTGATACGGTACGGTGATATCACTCCCCAGGGCATCGAAGGATCAATTCGCCTGTTGGCCGAGCGCAGAACGGAT
>DASRSQ010000006.1:0-5246 GCA_035656475.1 Gemmataceae bacterium
TTCGATATTGCTCTCGATTACGATGCATAAGATTGAGGCGGGCTGCGCGATCAGCTACCATACAACGCATGCACCTCCCAGGAGAAGGATGATGGCGACCGGTTCGACAACGCCTGTTCCCGCCATTCCGCCGTTTCAGCCGGGCGAACCGTCGATCAATTACGACGTGCTCGTGACGGAGGATGATCGCCCCGTGGACAGCATCTACGCCGAGCGGCAGCATTGGTTGCTGACGACGCCGCTCAACGAATCGTGGAAAGGACCAGGCGACGGCGCGCCGTTTTTCTGCACCACCGATGTCGCCCTGTTCCACACCACCAATCAGCCGCCGTTTGCGCCAGATGCGCTTCTCAGTCTCGGTGTGTCGCCTCCGCAGGGAGACTTGTCGCTGAAGGAGAATCGCTCGTATTTCATGTGGAAGTATGGCAAACCGCCTGACGCGCTAGTCGAAGTCGTCTCCGGCACCGATGGCGGCGAGCTGACGACGAAGTTTGCAGGCTACGCTCGCCTGCGCGCGACCTATTACATCGTGTGGGACCCGTTCCTGTATCTCGGCGACAAGAAGCTATACTGCTTCGCCCTGGAGCAAGGCAAATACGTCCCTTGCGAGCCATGGTTCCCCGGGTTGGAACTGGGCCTGAAAATTTGGCAGGGATCTTACCAGAAGACGCAGGCAACCTATTTGCGATGGTGCGACCGCGAAGGCAATTTCATTCCCACGGGCAATGAACGCGCGGAGCAGGAGAAGCAACGTGCAGAGCAGGAGAAGCAACGTGCGGAGCAGGAGAAGCAACGCGCGGAACGGCTCGCCGAAAAACTTCGCGCACTGGGAGTTGATCCGAATCAGCCATGACGAGCATTCCGCCGGCTGAAATCTGGTCGCTCGAAACGACGCGTCTCGGCCAGCGCGTTCACGTCCACGATCGGCTCGACAGCACCAACACGCTGGCCCTGTCGCTCGCGCATGCCCCGTCCAACCACGGCCTGGTCGTCCTGGCACGCGAACAGAACGCCGGCCGCGGACAATACGGCCGCACCTGGCATGCCCCCGCCGGCAGCAGCGTGCTCATGTCGCTGCTGCTGTTTCCGCCTACCCCATTGCGTCGTCCCGCATTGCTCACCGCCTGGGCCGCCGTCTCGGTGTGCGAAGCCGTGCTGAAACTCGCCAATCTTCAGGCCAAGATTAAGTGGCCCAACGATGTGCTCGTGCGCGGCAAGAAAATCTGCGGCATCCTCATCGAACAGCGCACCACCGGCAATGCCGAATCGCCCCTCGCCTCGGTCGTCGGCATCGGCCTAAACATCACACAGACCGCCGCGATGTTCGAGCAAGCGCAGCTGCCCGACGCCGGCGCGCTCGCCATGTTCGCGGAACAGCCACTTGCCTTTGACGAGGTCGCCAAGACGCTCATTCGCGAGTTGGACGCTCAGTATGCAAATCTGCTGGCCGGCGACTCCGCGACCCTCGAATCCCTGTGGAAATGGCGACTGGGATTGCTCGGCAAGATGGTGCTCGTCGAAGGCATCCACCAGACCACTCGAGGTCGCCTGGTCGATGTCACGCTGGACGGGATCGACCTCGACATCGGCGGCGAGATCGTGCGAACCTCGCCGGAATCGGTCAGGCACATCTACGCCGACTAGCTCAACGCTTCTGCTGGGCCGCTGGCTTGGCAAGTCCCCGCAATCGCGAACGGGGCACGCGCGGCACGGGCTGATCGTGTTCGTCCTCGATGTCGCCGACGATCTCTTCGAGAATGTCCTCGAGCGTGATCAGACCGTGAATCTTGCCTTCGTCATCACGCACCAACGCCATGGGCCGCTTCGCTTTGCGAAAGAGCCGTAGGGCGTTGGCAATCGATTCGTCCGGCTTGAGGAAGAGAGCCGGATAGATGGCGTCCTCGAGAACCGCGACGCCGTGCAGGCTGAAAAGATAAAAGAGGTTCTTGGTGTTGACGACGCCGACGATGTTGTCCGGGTCGCCATGATAGACCGGCATGCGCGTGTGAGCGCCGGAGCGGACCGCTTCCAGCACCTTGTCCGACGGGGCCGTCAATTCCAGCGATCCCATCTTTTCGCGCGGCACCATGCAGTCCGATACATGCTTGTTCGACATGCGGAACACGTTCTGCACCAGCTCCGCCTGCTCCGGGTCGAGGATGCCCGCCTCCTCGGTGTCCTCGATCAGCAGTGCCAGTTCGTCAACGGTGTGGACGTTGCTTTCCTCAGGTCGCTGATAGCCGAGCACCTTCAGAACGCCCGTCGCCGAGGCGTTGATGAAGAGCACCGCCGGGCGGGTGAGCGTGACAAAGATGTTGAGCGGCCGAGCAAGCCAGATGGCAAAGCGGTCCGGCGACTGCAAGGCGAGCGACTTCGGCAGCAGTTCGCCGAAGATGACGTGACAGAACGTCAACAAAACAAACGCGATGCCGACCGCAACCGAATGACTGGCGATCTTGTTCCAGGGGTCGGGCAGGACGTGAAACAGCGAATCGAGCACATTGGCCAGTCCGCGTTCTGCGACCCAGCCAAGAGCAATGCTACAAAGCGTTATACCAAGCTGGGTTGCAGCAATCGACCTCGCGATTTGCTCGATGGCGGACTGCACCGACAGCGCGCCTTTGACGCCACGACTGACCAGCTCCTCGATGCGAGTTTTCCGGACGGCAACGAGCGCGAACTCGGCCGCCACGAAGAATCCGTTCATCGCGATCAGGATGGGCAAAGCCACCAGCCCGACCACGGTCCACACCAATTCGTTGCTGCCATCATGCTGTGCAAACAAAAGCACGTCGTTTCGCCTCCGGATGGTGTCACTATCCCATTCATTGTAGCGATTTGGCTCCTCCCTCACGCCGTCGGGTTTTTCCCCTGTTTCGCAGAATGGAATGTTCAGGACGCGTATTATCCGTTAATCTAAGATTTAATGTTCCATCCCTCCTAACGGATTGCCTTGCCATGAAGCGACTTCTGCAGCTATTACTTTTGGCCGCGTCGGTTTGCGTTGCGCCTGCGCTATCCGCCCAAGAGAAGCAGCCGACATCGGCGGCGGTACAATTCTTCGAGAGAAAGGTCCGCCCCGTCCTCGCCGCTCATTGTTTCGAATGCCACGGCGAAAAGAGACAGCGCGGCGACCTCCGACTCGATTCCCGCGCTGCCATCCTCGAGGGGGGCGAACAGGGCCCCGCAATCGTCCCCGGCAATCCCGAGAAGAGCCTGCTCGTCAAGGCGATCAACCATGACGGCAAGCTGAAGATGCCCAAGAACAAGAAGCTGACGCGCGATGACATCGACGTCCTCACGCAATGGATCAAGATGGGCGCCCCCTGGCCCGGCAGCGACAAGGCGACGCCGACGCGCAAGGGCGAATTCCAGATCAGCGATAAGGATCGCGCCCACTGGGCGTATCAGCCGGTCAAGCGGCCCGAGCCGCCGGCCGTCAAGAATCGCGGCTGGGTCCGCAATCCGATCGATGCATTCATCCTCGCCAAGCTCGAAGCGAAAGGCCTCTCCCCTGCCCCGCCGGCGTCCAAACACGAAATCGCGCGACGACTCTATTACGACCTGACCGGGCTGCCGCCGACGCCGAAGGATGTCGAGGCTTTCGTCAACGACAGTGCGCCAGACGCCTACGAGAAGCTCATCGACCGCCTGCTCGCGTCGCCGCAGTATGGCGAGAAGTGGGGCCGACACTGGCTGGATCTCGTCCGCTATGCCGAGACGAATAGCTACGAGCGCGACAATCCGAAGCCGCACATCTGGCGCTATCGCGATTACGTCATTCGCGCGTTCAACGAGGACAAGCCGTTCGACCGCTTTCTGCGCGAACAGCTCGCCGGCGACGAAATCTACCCCGGCAACAACGATGCCCTCATCGCCACCGGCTTCTACCGCCTCGGCGTCTGGGATGACGAGCCCGTCGATCCCAAGCAGGCACGTTACGACGGAATCGACGACATCATCGCCACCATCGGCCAGTCGATGCTCGGCATGACGCTCGATTGCGCCCGTTGCCATAATCACAAGATCGACCCGATCGCGCAGAAGGATTACTACCGCATGGTCGCCTTCCTGCACGGCGTCAACCACTATCGCGGCGGTGGCCCCGACGACGTTCGCCCCGTCGGTAACGCCGAGCAGATGGACGCGTATCGCAAGATCGTCCAGGCCCACGAGGAGAAGCGTGCGAAGACGCAGACTGCCATCACCGAGATCGAAAACGAATTCCGCAAGCTGTACAAGCCCGGCGCCCAGCTCGTCGGCGGCGATCTCGACGAGCTCACTTATCGCTTCTATCGCAATGCCTGGAACAAGCTCCCCGACTTCACCCAGTTCAAACATGAGGACGAAGGCAAGTTGCCGAAGAAGCTGTTCGACATCAGCCCGCGCACGCGCAACGAGGCGTTTGGCTTCGTCTACGACGGCTTCCTGATCGTGCCGCAGGACGGCAAGTACACCTTCTACCTCGATTCTGACGACGGCTCGCGCCTTTCGCTGAATGGCAAGGCGATCCTCACTTACGACGGCATCCACGGCATGGGCAAGGTGCAGACCAAGTCGGTCGAGCTGAAGAAGGGACGCACTCCGATCAAGCTCGAGTATTTCCAGAACGTCTTCGGCTACGGCCTCTACGTGGGCTGGTCGGGCCCCGGCTTCGCGAAGCGCAGCCTGTCCGCGCCGTCCGATACGAACATCGCCGCCGATCTCACCGAGCACATCCACCGCGAAGGCGCCCGGGTGCTCGGGGACAAGAAATATCAGCAATGGTTCTCGCTGCTGAAGCAGATGAACTACCTGCGCCAGGCGCCGAAGATGCCGAAGGTGGACATGTGCCTGTGCGTGGTCGAAGGCGGCCCGAACGCGCCCGAAACGTTTGTCTTCAACCGTGGCAATCCGCACGTCCTCGGCGATAAGGTCGAGCCGGGCTACCCGAGCGTCTTCGGCCTCCCGATCCCGAAAATTCCGGAGCCGAAGCCCGGAGCCAAGTCCTCGGGCCGCCGCACGGTCCTCGCCGACTGGATTGCGTCGAAGGACAACCCGATGACCGCCCGCGTCATGGTCAACCGCATCTGGATGCACCTCTTCGGCCAAGCCTTCGTCCGCACCCCCGACGACCTCGGCGTGATGAGCGAGGCGCCCACGCATCCCGAGTTGCTCGATTATCTCGCCTCCTGGTTCCTGGAAAATGGCGAGAGCCTCAAGAACCTGCACCGCATCATCCTGCTCTCCCGGGCCTACCAGGCCAG
>DASRSQ010000007.1:0-4357 GCA_035656475.1 Gemmataceae bacterium
GATAATCGCTGGCTCCAATTTCTTGGTCCGTCTCGTAATCGCGAGCAAAGTTGACGCAACCGGTGCTCGTGCCGGCCTTCTGCAACGCGGGGGCTGCGTGCCGCCAAGCGAGGTCGCGGAGATTGGCCCGGTTCGGGAACTTTGCCTTGGTGGAACCGCGATCGGCCAGCCAGCGGTTAGGGCAACCGAAGCGTTAGCCTTGAAAAACGATCGGATCGCATTTGCGATCGCAAATGTTGGCGTCGATCAAGAGTTCAAACGGATCAATGTGGCCCTTCGGGTTCCCCCGCGGATGCACAGGGGATCGGCTGGACGGCCGTGATCGGGCCGCGGACTTGGCGCGCGGCGGATGCCTACCGTGTACGGTGGTCCCGCTGTTTCTTCGGGAGGTTGACAAAAAATGTAGCCACATCTTCAGCCTTCGGAGTCGTCACCGAGCCCCAGCGTCCGCCATGTGCGCGCACAATCTTTTTGACGGTATAAAGGCCGATACCACTGCCATTCACATGCAGCTCTTTGGCTCGCTTGCCCCGCCAACCAAAATCCCACATATGAAGCCGTTCTTCAGCATCTAGGGGCACACCGCGATCGACAACCCGTATTTCAACATGATTCTCATCTGCATCCAATACCATGACGACATAAGACGACCCCCTGGCATATTTTATCGCATTAAGTAGTAATTGTGTAATAGCAGACTGAATCGCCTTCTGATCGCCCCACAGTTCTATGTCGTCACCAGGCATTTCAATCCTGATCTCGATATGGCGTTCCTCAGCCTCACTTCTACATAGATCACTCACCTCACGAACCGCGGCCGACAAGTTAAACCAATCGGCCGATGATAGATTGTAGTCCGGATCGACGGTTACACCCAATGTATCCGCACTCCGATACGCTGCCATCATTTCTTGTTCAGCCTCACGAATCTTCACCATGGCAGACTCTCCTTTCAGGAGACCGCGGCTTACAGCGCGAAGCTTCGCAATGATTGCCTGCACAGAACTCGCAATATCGTGCCCAACTTCACGGACATATAACTCAGTTATACGCACCCGCTCAGTCATCTCGCTGGCCGACAAAAGTAAAGCAACACTGTTTACCATGTCGGCGACATCGTGCCTCATCTCATTGGCAATTGTCATCTGGTTGTCACTGTCTGAGAAGGCAACCATCACAAAATCATAGTCGCCCGCAAACGCTGGGACAAAGAGTGCTTGATGTCGCCAGGCTGATATGTTGGTCAATCGCTCAAGCGCATTCCACAACGGTGTGTCAGAGCATTTATGAACATGTGTTGCACAGCGCACGTTAACGCATTGTCCGACAAACTGAGCAAGTGCGGCATTCCTTGAACCGCGAAAGGGTTCTGTAGGAATGCCGTGCGCTGATAAAACGTCGGCAGTGCGAGTATCAGCATGCCATCGGCAGAGGAAGCCGGCGACAAAGTTATTGTGGTCAATGACGCGTTGGAACAGATGAGTGATTAGGGGCTCGACGCTGACGTGGCCGCTCTCAGCGTGCTCTGCCAACTCACGAAAGGACACGCGTCACCTCCTGCTCGAATCGCTCAGGATCGACCGGTTTTTTCAGCAGAAACTGAAGGTGGGGAATTTCACGGGCATCCGACAAATCATGACGGGATCCCGTCAGTATCGCCACCTTTGTAATCGGGTGTCGGCTGACAATCTCTTGGCAAAGTCGGACTCCGGTCATCTTAAAGTCTTTGGTTTCTTCCGCATTCCACTGAAAACCGGAGCCGACCTGCAGATCTACAATTGCCAAATCAACGGGTCTCGCCGCCATTTTGTCCAAAGCATCCTTTGCATTTTGGGCAAAGATCACATGGTATGTGTTCATTAGACCTAAGAACAGGTCGTGCAACTTCCTTACTTCGTCGTCAATGACCAGAATCACCTTACGATTGGCTGAAAGCGCCTTTTCCTCGATGCGGTCCCACACTGGACCTCGATGAATACTTGTTGACAAATCGTGCGACTCGACCGCCGAGATGTGTATTCCCCATGTCTCTGCCACAATGCGGGCGGCACCTTCATCCATTAGGACCCTTGCAAGGGGGCGCCGCACTTGCGTCAACCAGTAGGGTATTGATGAAGCCGTCTGGGGATGAACAGCTACCTTGAACGTAATTCGCGGCGTCGCTCCAGGGATTATGTCAACGTTATGACCAATACGCCATTCCTGGGTGATATTGTGCTTAAACCAATGCCAGCATGAGGTCGCATCCATTTCATTGAAGTGTGATTCAAGGACGGTGCCCGGCGCCCGAGTTGGCGACACGTCGAGTTCATCAATGACACGAAGCAGTGCGCCGAGCGTTTTGGCAAAGCCATCCTGTGTGAAAAGGTCGACCTGGCGGTGGTTGCGAGAAATATCTCGAATTAGCGCGGCATCGCTCGCGCTTAATCCCAGAGACGTTAAAAAATCAAAATGCGATTTAACGTAGATGTCGATTAGGTTGTGGTGCGATATCCTGATTTGCCTGATCAGATCAGCCGGATCGGCAGGTTGAGGCATACCTCGAAAAAGCTCGCTTCCAGTAAAATCCTTTAATGGAACAACCATGCCGACGTCGTGGACGCAGAGGCAGCAACCTAACAAGAAAGCCTGGTCTTGTCGTAAGACGAGGCCCGCTTCCGCCAAGATATCGACGATCTCGAACAAATTCGCGAAGTGCTGCTTGCCATGAAGGGTAAAAAAGCGAAAATGCGGCGTTAGATCCAACAGCGTTGAGGCGTGCTCATAAAGTGCTGCCAATTGCGTGCGCTGCTTAGAAGTCAAAACCGAGTCGATGAAGGGCATAAGTGCGGGACCGCCCGGTAGGGCGGCGGCGATGGTCGTTCTCTTTTGCCGCGGGCACGTTTGCTCACTACTCATGCCGCAGGCAGTCGTGCGGGAAAAGCGATAGAAGCCAAATCGCCGTGACGCGATCCGCTACGGCACACGGAACTCGTCAGTATCGAATGTTTACGACGCACCGTCAAGGAGAGGGTTCGGGCTTCAGGCTGGTGCATGTTGGTCGGGATGACACGATCACCTAGCGATTTCGTCGACGGTGCCGCGCATCGACGTTTTTCGCGGGGCCCGTGGAACCGCGTTGTCCGAGGACTCAGCGTGGTCGGCGGCCGGCAGACACCGGCAGTCAATCCGACCGGGCTGCGTCGGGCAGGTCCATGGGCAAGGCGACGGATGGTTCCCTCCCGCGAAAGCCACTCGCGAGCAACTTCAGCAGTTCGAGACTGTCACCCTCAATGGTTGCTTTGGTCGCCCTGCTGCGCCCAATGACATTCAAGCCTCAAGCCCCGCCGCTCGATGCTTGGCCGCGTTCCGTTCGGCCGGCTTTCGCAACTCCTGGGTTTGCGTTATTCTGACGTAATGGAGAATCATGTGTCGCACACCCCGGAACGTGACCGAGCGATTCCGTGCATTTCGGACGCCGTGGCCTTCGAGGCAAACTGCGACGCAATTGACCAGCTCGTCGGTG
Organism: Gemmataceae bacterium; assembly: GCA_035656475.1. Lineage (GTDB taxonomy): Bacteria > Planctomycetota > Planctomycetia > Gemmatales > Gemmataceae > SIAQ01. The sequence goes on from DASRSQ010000007.1 coordinate 3,506, forward strand.
AATGCCGGTACCCATACATCGTCGCGTGGGGGAAGTTTCTTGGCTTCACTCCTGAAACCGTTCGGGAACACGTTCAGAATGCTGAAGTCGATGATGCTCCGATGGACGCGATTCAGAAGTGTGATGGCGAATGGTTGCTGCTGTCGACCATCAAAAACGACACGAACCGCAAGAGGGTGGTGGAACTCTCGCGCGATAGTGCTGTGCCGTAGGTCCAGCCCAGGGCTAGGGTCGTTTGCGTTTAACGATTCTTTGTCGGATGGCCGCCTGGTTCTTGGCCGGTCGCTGCTGCTGTAATTGTTGCTTGAAAGCGATAATAGCTTTAGCGCAGCACTTGCCCACTACCTCAGCGAAGTCACAAGGTAGCGCATTGCCGACGATATCACAGGCGTGTTCCATGAATGGCGTGTCAAACACATAGTCGGGAGGAAAAGTTTGTAGAAGAGCAGCTTCGTAAACGGAGATGGTTCGATTCTGAGTCGGGTGTCCGAAACGACCTTTACTGAACGTTGTACATCCGCCGGTGATGGTCGGTGAAACCATGCCCCATTGCATGCGCCCGTAAACATTGCTGAAGCCAGCATCCTTGCTTTTGTGGCAGTCAGGTCGCAAGCGCTTTGGAATCCCATGCCACCACGCATTGCCAGGTTTCGCTCGTTTGATGCGGCGCATGTTGTCCTCTGACAACGAACGCACGACATGCCATTTAACAAAAGTTGGTCCACCGCGCGCCTTAGCCTTGTCGAGGGTAATGGGCTGGGGTAGCCCTTTCAATACCCCGTCAATCGAAACCCATTGTGCTAACCCATTTGCGCCGTTCCATGAGTGCGTCGGTTTCGGCAGCTCAATTCT
>DASRSQ010000008.1:0-2202 GCA_035656475.1 Gemmataceae bacterium
CGTGGGTCCCTTGACTTGGGCGATGGCGGGGCTCGTCATGGCGATGACTCCGAGAAGGGCAACAAGGCGTGGCAACATGGTTCGCTCCAGTCGGGCTCAGATGATCTCACCGGTTGAGACGTATTCTATGCCCAGCGCGACGCCTTCTTCGCGCGTTTTCGCCTGCATCAGCCCGGCGGCCGGAACATCGATGCCGGCGCTGGCGTCCTCGACGATCAGCACGCGAAAGCCTGCTCGGCGAAAATCACGCGCGGTGAAGTAGCAGCAGATGTTTGTCGCGATGCCGCAGACGACGAAGGCTTCGACTCCTCTCGCCCCCTGGGAGAGGGGTTGGGGGTGAGGGCTACCGGCCCCCCTCGCCCCCTGGGAGAGGGGTTGGGGGTGAGGGCCGCGATACAGCGCGAACATCGACGGATGCTGGGCGGTGACGGCGTACGCTTCGAAGTCGCGCTGAAAGCCCTTGCGCCAGATGGCGTGAAAGCGATGTGTGTCGAGCCCAGGCACGAAGTCGGCGCCGGGCGTGCCCATGACGCAGTGCGGCGGATAGAGATTGTCGGCCTGGCCGCGAAAGCTGCGGTGATCCGGCGGATGCCAGTCCTGCGTCGCATCAATGCGAGCCCACTCGAGCGCGAGCAATCGATTGATCGCCGGCACGATCTCGAGTCCCCCCGGCACCGGCAGCTCGTCCGGACACAGTGTGGTGAAGCCACGCTGCACATCGACGACAAGCAAGGCGCTTTCGCGCGTGGCGATGATTGCCATGCACTTCATCAAACGGCGTGTGCGAAATCGTGTCAAGCAAATAAAACGCCATAGCCCGTCACAGGCAGTAGACCGGGAGGGCGAGGCTCCCGCCGAGCCGGAAGTCACGGAAATCAGGTCGCGCAACCAGCGTCCTGCGAATTCAGGCTCGGCAGGAGCCTCGCCCTCCCGGTTGTCCGATGACGATCATCTGTGACACGAGGATCCGTGATGACCGCCACGCCGCCACCTGCCGACAGTCAGACGGTCAATCTCGACCGCACGGCGTTCATGCGGCGCTTGAAGATCGCGACCTACACCCTTGTCATCTTTGTTCTCTCGATCCACCTGCTGCGCGAATTTCGCGAGATGCTGCAGCCGCTCTTCGTCGCGCTGTTCCTCGGCTTTCTCGTCAATCCGATTCACGGCTGGCTCATCCGCCGCGGCATTCCGTCCCTGGTGGCGTACGGCATTATTCTTGTCCTCGTCTGCCTCGGCCTGGTCGCCTTCGGCTCGATCATGTACGCCAATGTGGCGGAGCTGGCGCGCGACAAGCAGAAGCTGCAGCGCTACGAGGACCAGCTGGGGACGATGATCAAGAAGGTCGCGGCGCAATTGCCAATCAATCGGCGTGACGATGCGGAGGAGAAGAAGGCGGAGCGCGACATGCGCAACAGCGTGGTGGGCTTTGTCGGCACGATCACCGACCCGATTGAACGCCGCGCGCCGAGCGAGCCGATCTGGCGCGGCATTCTGTCGCCGGAACGGCTCATCAGCCCGGTCGTTGCGGCGGTCGGACAATTGCGCGATTCGCTTGCCTGGGCCGCTCTCGTCTTTCTCTTCGTGCTGTTTCTCATCGCGGAGAAGGTGACGTTTCCGCGTCGCCTTGAACTGGCGTTTGGCGACGTGCAGGGGGACCGCATCCTGGCGGTCATCGAAAGCATCAATCAGGCGATCAGCCAGTACATCGCCGTCAAGACGCTCGTCAGCGTGCTGGCTGGCATCCTCACCTATGCGGTGCTCGCCTTCTTCGGCGTCGAGCTGGCCGCGAGTTGGGCACTGCTGGTATTCCTGCTCAACTACATTCCGTACGTCGGCAGCCTGATTGCGTGCACGTTGCCGATCGTCCTGAGTTTTTTGCAGTTCCCTGACGAATTGTGGAAGCCGATCATGGTCACAATCTTGCTGATCGGCATTCAGCAAGGCATCGGCAACTGGATCGAACCGCGCATGGCGGGGCAGCGACTGGACGTGAGTCCGCTGTTGATCGTCCTATCGTTGACATTCTGGTGGACAGTGTGGGGCATCTTCGGCGCGATCCTGGCGGTGCCGCTGCTGGTGATCGTGCGCATCATCCTCGACAACATTCCCGAGACGAAGCCCATCGCGACGTTGATTTCGAATCGATGACGAAGCATTCGGCTCCCCTCTCCCCCTGGGAGAGGGGTTGGGGGTGAGGGC
>DASRSQ010000009.1:0-18054 GCA_035656475.1 Gemmataceae bacterium
AATTGAGCGTTCAGGGCATGCGAGCTGGCGACAAGTTGATGGACAAGCTCGATCCGCTCACCAGGCATCCGGACAAACGCGTGGTGGCCGAAGCCTGCTATTTCGAAGCGCTGCTCTTGAGCCTCAAGGCGGCCATGACCAAGGATAAAAAGACCTCCCAACCAAACCTTGCCAGGATCGAGACGCTGTTGCGGCGCTCGGTTGAGCTGCAGCCCGGCAATCAGTCCGCCTGGGATATTCTGATGGCTGCGGTATCGGCCCAGGAGAAAAAGGATAAGGAATTGATCGAGCTTTGCGAGGCGCGTCTTCGAGCCAGGGACGACGCGCGCAATCGGTTCTTTGTCGCCAAGGTGTTCGAGGAAATGAACCGATACGCTGACGCGGAAAAACATCTGCGCGCCGGCATCAAGTGCAACGAAAGCAGCACATTCAATCATGTCGGCCTGGCGGCGGTGCTGCTGCGCAGCAATGATCCAAAGCGGCGCCCCGAGGCGCTGGAGCATCTCGAGAAAGCGGAGGAACTGCTGGCCAAAAATGAATACGCAGCCCTGTCCGACGATGTATCCGTGCTTCGCGCCGTCAATACCGCACTGACCGGGGACCCGGCGCTTGCGCGCGTCATGCTCGAATCCGTGCTCGGTAGAGACGAAAAACACGACATGGCCGGCAAGATGCTGAAGGTGCTCGATCGTTAGCCGGAGGCGTCAGCGACGGGCGTCCGATACCAACCCGACGCGCAAGCGAGGGGTCCCCTCGCGACAACTAACATCCAACACCCCTTCCACTTTGCGCACGGATCTCGCGTTGCCCGACCCGCCGATCTTGCAATCCCGGTTCGTTCGCGTCACAATGAAGTGGTTGCACGAACGCAATTCCGAGGCGTCGCATGGTTCGTCGAATCGTGGCATGGACATTGGCCGGCGTCTGTGTCGTGTCGCTGTCGATCTCGTATCCGCCGCCGCTCGCGCCTGACCCGCTGCCGACGCCTACCTCATCCGTGTCCGCCTCAGTCGACTACAATCGCGATATTCTGCCGATCCTGTCTTCGAAGTGCTTTGCCTGCCATGGTCCCGACAAGAGCTCGCGCAAGGCCGGGTTGCGACTCGATGATCGGGCGCAGGCACTGGCGCCGGCGAAATCGCGCGCGGCGCCGATCGTGCCGGGCAAGCCCGGCGACAGCGAGCTGGTTCGCCGAATCTTCGCGGACGACGAGGAGCGCATGCCGCCAGCAGGCAAAGGCGGTAAGCCACTGACCGATGCGGAGAAGTCGCTGCTGAAGCGCTGGATCGCGGAAGGGGCAACCTACGCGCAGCACTGGGCGTATCTCGCGCCGCAGCGTCCCACGGTGCCCACGGTCAAGGATCAGGCCTGGTGCAAGAACGAGATCGACGCGTTCATTCTCGCGAAGCTGGAATCCGCCGGCTTGCCGCCGAACCCGCGGGCCGAGCGTGAGACGCTCATCCGTCGACTCTCGCTCGATCTGCGCGGCTTGCCGCCGAGCCTGGAGGAAGTTGACGCGTTCCTGGCGGACCAGTCTGCCGATGCGTACGAGCAGCTTGTCGAGCGCATGCTCAAGTCGCCGCACTATGGCGAGAAGATGGCGCTGCACTGGCTCGACCTCGCCCGCTTCGGCGACACCAGTGGCTATCACATGGACAGTACCCGCCAGATGTGGCTGTGGCGCGACTGGGTCATTGACGCTTTCAATCGCAACATGCCGTTCGACCAATTCACCATCGAGCAGCTCGCCGGTGACCTGCTGCCAAACGCCACCACGTCGCAGAAGATCGCGTCCGGCTTCAACCGCAACACGCGCTTCAACGAGGAAGGGGGCGTCGATCCCGAGGAATACGTCATCCGCTACAACGTCGATCGCACCAACACGCTCGGCCAGGTTTGGCTCGGCATGACCGTCGGCTGTGCCGAATGTCATAGCCACAAGTATGATCCGCTTTCGCACCAGGAGTATTATCAGCTCTTTGCGTACTTTACTGGCATCACCGAACCGATGCTCGAAGGCTCGATGGTGCACGACCGCCCGCTGCCGCCGATCTTGAAGCTGGCAACGCCGGAACAGACGAAGCAGCTCGCATCGTTGCGTGCGGAGGCGGAGCAGCTCGAGAAGGAAATCGACAAGGAGCTGAGCCGTTACAAGTACAAGGACCAGGGCGACGATCATCCGGGGCGTTCGCAAGCCGCGTGGGAAAAGCTGGCGCGTGAGGACATCAAGCTGCCCGCCGACATTCGTGCGGCCCTCGCCGTTGATGCCGTCAAGCGCGATGCCAAGCAACTGCAGCTCGTGCGTCGCTACTATCTGCGTCGCGTCAATGCGGATGCCCGCGAAATGTTCGGCCTGCTCGACCGCGATCTGGTCGAGCTGTCGCAGAAGATCAAGGCAATCGAGGACGCGATCCCGTACACGCTGGTCAGCGAGGAGATGAAGACGCCGCGCCCCGCGCACGTGCTGATTCGCGGCGACTTCCTGCACAAGGCCGAGCGCGTCGAACGCGGCGTGCCCGCGTTCCTGCCGCCGATGCCCGAGGGAGCTCCCGACAATCGGCTCGGCCTGGCCCGCTGGCTGGTCCGCCCCGATCATCCCCTCACGGCCCGCGTCACCGTCAATCGCCTGTGGGGCCAGATCTTCGGCCAGGGCATCGTCCGCACCGCTGCCGACTTCGGTTCGCAGGGCGACTATCCGTCGCATCCGGAATTGCTCGACTGGCTCGCGACCGAGTTCGTCCGCACTGGCTGGGACGTCAAGGCGATGATGCGCAAGATCGTCCTCAGTGCGACGTATCAACAAGCATCGACGCACACCCCGCTCGGCGCGAAGCTCGATCCGGGCAATCGCCTGTTGCATCGGGCGCCGCGCTATCGCCTCAGCGCGGAGGAGTTGCGCGACAACGCCCTGGCCATCGCCGGCCTGATCGATGCGAAAGTGGGCGGCCCGTCGTTCATGCCGTACCAGCCGCCGGATTTCTACAAGTACAAGAACGAGGTGTGGACCTGGAACCCGAGCGCCGGCGACGAGCAATATCGCCGCGGTGTCTACGCGTTCTGGCGCCGCACCGCGCTGCATCCGATGTTCGCGATTCTCGACGCGCCGAGCCGGGAGGAGTGCAATTCGCAGCGGATGCGCACCAATACGCCGTTGCAGGCGCTCGTCACGCTGAACGATCCGACATTCGTGGAGGCCGCCCGCGTCTTCGCGCAGCACCTCTTGACGCACGGGCCGCGCGACCACGACGCCCGGCTCGCGTTGGCGTTTCGCAGCGCCACCTGTCGCGCGCCGACGGCGGAAGAAATGACGGTGTTGCGTGCCCGAATCCAGCAGCAACTCGTACGTTTCCGCGCCGATGCCGACGCCGCGTCGAAGCTTGTCAACGTCGGGCAATATCCGCGCGAGGCGCAACTCGACGTCTCCGAGCATGCGGCGTGGACGGCGCTGTGCAATCTGATACTGAATCTGGATGAAGTGATGATGCGCGAGTAAACGGGATCCCAGGGGCGAGCGTACGCGCGAATCCCTGGAATCCATTCTGCTGGGGTGCGATCATTTGCTAGTGAGGTCCCAATCTTTTTTGTTCTGGCCGGCTTTGACATCGAAGGTCAGGCTGGATGTTCCAGGGCCATATTTTTCAGCTACTTCGTCTTTATATTCGGGAATCTCAGGGCTGTCGGGGGTGTCGTAGGCCTTTCGTTTGCCGATGAGCTTCGGATAGGTGAAGGAGACCTTCATGTTGCCGACGGGCACCTTGGCGGTATATTTGCCTCCCTTGATGACCCCCGAACCGGTTCCCGTCTTTCCATCGACTGGCGTGAATGTAATAGAGCCCTCCTCGACGGGATTGCCGTCGTACTTGACCGTGCCGCTCACTTCGTTCCGCCCGTCGCCGCCGCATCCGGCAAGGGTCAGGGTAATCACAAGAAAAGCGCCGAGTCCAATGAGGTGCTGAAATCGCATGTGCAGGATTCCTTGGGTGTTGAACGATTGATTAAGGGCGTCACAGCAGTGTATTCTCATGAACACGGCGTCCGGGAGCAATGCAAGCGCGCGAATTATGTGACAGTTTAATCAATTTGCATTTGAACTCCCGGAGGAAAGGCGGTATTAATAAACAAACCTATTTCTCCATTTCTCATTAGGAGTTCACCAATGGTTAACAGATTGCAAATGCGACCGAGAGGGTTCACCCTCATCGAATTGCTGGTAGTAATCGCCATCATCGCGATCCTGATCGCGCTTTTGGTGCCAGCGGTGCAGAAGGTGCGCGAGGCGGCAGCGCGCACGCAGTGCACGAACAACCTGAAACAATTCGGGCTTGCCATGCACTCCTTCCACGATGTCAACAAGAAGCTTCCGTTCGGTACGCTCGGCAGCCCGCGCCAGACCTGGGTTCCGTACATTTGGCCGTACATTGAACAAGCCCAGCTACAAACAGCATGGTACGCCACTGCCGGCGGTGGTACGGGCAACCTTGCCACACAGCAGTTTTACCAGCAGCCTGCAATCGTGCAGAATTCAACCGCTGGTGTCTGCGCGACCCCGCTGACCATTTACTATTGCCCCAGCGATCGCCCAGGCGCCATCTGGAAAGGCGATTCCTACTGGCGCGGCCGAAGCAATTACGTGGTTTCCTGGGGTGCTCGCACCACGGGAGGCACCACGGGCGGACCGGCGGCCTTCGGTCTCAATGGCGGTAATGGCAACGACCCGATCAAAACCACCCTCGTCGGGATCACCGACGGCACCTCCAACACCCTCATGATGTCCGAAATCATCATGGCCCTCTCTGATACCGACAACGTCTCCCACGGCGACGTCTTCAATGATGACATGGGTGGCGGCGGCGCCGTCTTCATGACCATCAACACCCCCAATAGCGGCACCGACGTCATGTTCTGCAGCGTCTCGAATGACCCCCGCGCCCCCTGTACTTCCAACGCCGGCGCCAACGCCCAGCAGGCCGCACGCAGCAAACACACCGGTGGTGTCAACGTCGCCTTCTGCGACGCCACGGTCCATTTCATCACCAACAGCATCGACCTTGCCTCTTGGCAGGCAATGGGCACCGCCGTGAGCGGCGATGCCTTCACCTATCAGGTCAACTGATCCAAATGTCGATGCGAATGCCCACGATCTTGTGATCGTGGGCATCTTTCTGCGCCAGACGTCTTTAATCCTTGTGCGGCTTCTCTTCTGGCTCCGCGTGCAACTTGTGCAGCATGCGATGCAGCGCCGGGGCGAACAGCACGCCTGCCGACACGATGACGAGTAATCCGCTGTAGAGCGCGTAACAGCCGGCGAATAGCTTGCCGCCGTGCGTCTTGAGTGGATCGACCGGGCCCATGCCGCCGAGAATCATCGACGCATTGACGAAGGCGTCGATCCAGGGCATGTCTTCGAGGAAGTGATACCCGCACATGCCGGCGAAAAGCGACACCACAATGAGTGCGCTGGCAATACCGAAGCTGCGCGCCATGCGCTTGGCGAAGTCGCGGCGCGACAGCACCGGACGCCGTTTGTGCTCAAATCCGAAAAATCCGCGTTTGGAGTCCATTCTCAGTCGGTGAAGAACACGCCGGGCCCCACGTTGAAATAGGCCGCCAGCTTGGCGATGTGATTGCGATTCATCTTGCGTTCGCCCGCAAGAATCTCGGAGATCGTCGATTCCGCGATGCGGCAATCCTTGGCGACCTTCGCTTGCGTGACGCCTTTGGCTTCGATCAGGAATCGCAGCATGTCGGATTCGCACACGCGTTCAAAAACCACGTGCTCCGATTCGTACTTCTCAATCAGATCCGAGAGTACGTCAAGGTAGTCTTGCTCATCCACAGTGAGGCGTTCGCGGTCGATCAGATAATTCACCATGTTGATCGCTTCGTCCAGCTCATCGTCATCACGAATGGGACGAAGGGGTACGCATTGGACCAATTCCAGATAGCGGTCCGTGGCTTTTTGCGTACGGGTTTTCATAGCTTCTTCTTTCCCGGCCGATTCTTCAACATTTTCTTGAAGGGAATCCAGTCGTCGCCAAACGTGTCGTTCTTCCAGGTTCCCTTGTCGTATTCTTTGTGATCGAGGACCGCTCGCACGTAGACACGCTGACGTTCGTAGTCGATCACCGCAATGATGCGATAGTTATTGCCGCCAACGTCGAATACGACTTTGCTGCCGACCTGATCGCAATTGTTAAACGTTTTCCGCACGTCTGAGAATTGCCGCCATTCCGCGTCGCTGACCACCTGATACCACTGCATCAAGGGTTGCTGGGAGCGCCGATGCTTCGGGTTTAACCAGAAATCGCGCAACGCCTTCTTGGAAAAAACTCTCACATCAATTCCTATTCTCCGCAACTTTCTCTGGACCATTATCTTCGCAATTTGCGAAGTTGTCAATCCCTATTGGCATCAAACTCCCACATACGGCAACACGTACGGCCCCTTCGGGATCACCGCGATCTTCGCGTCCGCGCCGTACTCCTGCAAACAATCCGCCACCGCTTGCTCCACGCTCGGCGCCGCCTCGACGTGGCACTGACGCAGTGTCTCGGGCGAGAGGCCTTTCGTCACCACCTTCACCTTGCAACGCTTGAAGACCTTCACGAACTCCTCGAGCTGCCATTGGTCCATGACGAAGTAGTCCTTGCCAAGGATGCGCTCGATGAACGCGGGCAGGTCGGGATTGTCGGCGATCAGGTGCTGGAACTCCGGCGAACCGACGCCTTCGGTCAGGCTTGCGGCCAGCACGATCGTGCCGCCTTGCTTGACGATCGGCAGGCAGCCCGTCAAACCCTTGATCGCCTGATACCACGTTGCATCGAGCGGATAACCGGCGCTTGACGTGACGACCACGTCCATCGGCTCCGGCACGCCGACGCGCACGACGTTTTCGACGAAGCGGACGCCTTCCAGCCACGCCTTCTCCATGTCGCCGGCACCAACCCAGGTGATGCGGCGCTGGCCGTCGATGCAGACGTTGACGATGAAATCGCAGCCAGCCATCTTCGCGATGCGCGTGTTCTCCTCGTGGACCGGATTGCCGTCCAGGAAGCCGCAATCGGCTTTCGGATGTTCGAGAAACTTCGGGCCATGCCAGATCTTGACCGTTTCAAGTGCCGCGATGCCCGGGCAGATGACCTTGCGGCCGCCCGAATAGCCCGCCATCAGGTGTGGCTCGATCAGGCCGGTCGTGATCTTGAGGTCGGCCTGCGTGTAGCGTTTGTCGATGTACGCGGGAACGCCATTGGCGGTGACGCCGAGGAATTCGTGGTCGCTGAGCTTCTTGCCAAAATGGTTCTCGATGCGGTAATGCTTGACGATATCGGGGCCGACCATCTCCTCCAGTTCGTTGCCCTGGTTGGGTCGATGCAACCCGGTGGCGACAAGGATCAGGATCTCATCGCGCGGGATTCCCTGCTCTTCCAGCGTGTTCAACATCGGCGGCAGGATCAGTTTGTTCGGCACCGGCCGCGTGAAGTCGCAGATCAGGATGCACGCGTTCTTGCGTCCCTTCGCGAGCTGCGCCAGCGCTGGCGTGCCGGTCGGCTTGCGCAGCACCTCCTCGATCGCCTGCTGCGGATTTGCGAGCGGCGTCGCATCGCGAATCTGCAACGGACCAACGAGATTCTTCTCGGGCAATTCCACTTCAAGGCCAGTGCGGCCGTAATCGAGCTTGATACGCATTGGGATTCCTTAAAGAGCAGGTAGCAGATAGCCGGTAGCAGGCAGCCAAACCAGTGTCGACCGGTCTGGCTGCCTGCTACCGGTTGTCTGCTATCTGCTGTTCAATGTACCAGGTCCACCTTCGCGTTCGGAAATTAGTGGAGCAGGTTACGATATACGGGCACGCCGAGCATGCAGCGTTTGATCGCTGCCGCGCCGTTGAGCGTAGGTCTCTTGGCCAACGGCAGAATGCAAGCAGATCACTTCCATTATTCCAAATACGATGTTCCCTGGCTAGCGAACGTGAGACAATGTTGGGGGGCGTGAAACGTTTCACGCACCCTACGGACTACGGACCAATTGGTGACTTTTTCTTCATCTTCGCAATTTTTCGCAGCGCCATTTCGATACCAGCGAGTATAATTAACAAACGTTATCGTCGAAATAATCCCGATAGACTACCTGGCCTATCATTTGGACGGCCTGGCGCCCTTTGCGATTTCGTTGTCCGAATTTGCTCGCCGTTCGCCGCCTGCGCGTCCAGCTAACGTGCGGCAGGCCAAGGAGAGAACGATGCTCAGGTTGTTACGCCTGACCCTACTACTGGTTCCGGTCGCGCTGATTTGTCTCGCAGGGTGCAACGGCAATGGGCCCGCGAAGGTGGCCAAGAAGCCGAAGGTCGTCGTCACTTCACCGATCGTTGATACGGTTATGGACTACCAGGATTTCACCGGTCGACTTGACGCGGTCAAGATGATCGAGGTCCGGGCCAGGGTAAGCGGCTATGTGACGAAGGTGCCGTTCAAGGAAGGCGACATCGTCAAGGAAGGGGATCTGCTTTTCCAGATTGACGACCGGCCTTACAAAGTCGACTACACCAAGGCCGAAGCCGACTACAAGCTGGCGCTTGCCGAACGCAATCTCCAGGAGAAGAATTCCGAACGCATGAAGCGGCTGTGGGCCACTAAGGCCATCTCGCCGGAAGACTACGACACGCAGGCTGCCGCCTATGAGCGTTCGATCGCCTCGGTCAACGCGGCCCAGGCGGCGCGCGACAAGGCCAAGCTCTATCTCGATTACACGCACGTCACCTGGGAAGAGGACAAGCACCCTGGCGCGACCGGCTCGCCGCGGGCGCCGATGTCGGGCCGCATCAGCCGGCGCTTCGTCGACCCGGGCAACCTCGTGACCGCGGACAACACGGTCCTCACCATGATCGTGACCGAGGACCCGATGTACGCATACTTCGATGTCGATGAGCGGACGTACCTCGAGCTGGAAGCGGCTGGCCGATCCGGATTGCAAAGCGCGAAACCACGAGAGCCGTGGTCCGCGGTCGGACTTCCCGTCCTCGTCCGCCTCAGCAACGAGACTGAATTCGACAGCCAAAAGGTCGGTTACATCGATTTCGTCGACAATCGCATCATCGCCACGTCCGGCACCGTGCGCATGCGTGGCGTCATTCGCAACCCGGGCGGCAATCTCAAGGCGGGCCTCTTCATCCGCGTCCGCCTGCCGATCGGTGGCGCCTATGACGCGACTCTGATTCCCGACGAGGCGATCCAGAACGATCAGGAACGCAAGTTCGTCTATGTCGTCAACGACAAGAACGAAGTGGAATACCGCTCGGTCAAGCTCGGCCAATCGATCGGTGAGCTGCGCGTGATCCGTCCGGCCGACAAGGGCAAGGAAGGCAAGGAAGGCCTGTCGAAGACGGATCGCGTGGTCGTCAAGGGGATGCAGCGCGTCCGCAACGGCGTCGCCGTCGAGGCCGAGAATCACGCCCCGCCAGCGCCGCCGGGCATGCCGCTGGTCAGGCTGCTCAAAAAGGGATAGATCTTCCAGGCCCCAGGATGAGCGTAGCGATTCCTGGGGATATCACCCCCGCGAATCGCTGCGTTCATCGCGGGGCTTGTGTAGTCTTATGTTTTCACATTTCTTCATCGACCGGCCGATCTTCGCCTCCGTGCTGTCGATCGTGATTTTCTTTGCCGGGCTGGTCGCGGTCTACAACTTGCCCGTCGCCCAGTATCCGCCGATCACGCCGCCGAGCATCATGGTGCAGGCGGTCTATCCTGGCGCCAACGGTCATGACGTCGCCGACGCCGTCGCCGCTCCCATCGAGCAGCAGATCAATGGCGTCGAAGACATGATGTACATGGTGTCGCAGTCGAACAACGACGGCTCCTACAACCTGACCGTCACCTTTCGGCCCGGCGTCAATCTCAACTTTGCCCAGGTCCTCGTGCAGAACCGCATCAACCTGGCCATGCCCAACTTGCCCGACGTCGTCAAGCAGGCCGGCGTCATCACGCGCAAACGCAATCCCGACATCTTGCAGGTAATCGCCGTCTATTCGCCAAACGGGCGCTATGACCAGAAATACCTCAGCAACTTCACGACCATCATGCTGAAGGACGAGATCGCCCGCGTCGAGGGCGTCGGCGATTGCCAGCAGTTCGGCCAGCAAGATTTCAGCATGCGCATTTGGGTCGATCCGGACAAGCTGGCCTCGCTCAACATGACGGCGGCCGATGTGGCCCGTGCGGTGCGCGAGCAGAATCGCCAAATCGCTGCTGGACAGATCGGCGGCACCGGCGACTGGAACCGAAATGCCTCGCTCAAGAACGATGGCCCCGTCGTCCACTATTCTCCGGGCGTCGCCCATCCCAAGCCGGCGGCACGCACGTTTCCTCTCACCGTGGCGGGTCGGCTCAGCGAGCCGGAGGAATTCGAGAACATCGTCATCCGCACCGAAGGGGACGGACGCCGGGTGCGCGTCAAGGACGTGGCCAGGGTCGAACTCGGCGCGAAGAACCTGGACACCACGAGCCGGGTTGACAGCATGCCCAACGCCAGCCTCGCCGTCTGGGCGCTACCGGACGCCAATTCGATTTCGACAGCCCGGCGCGTGCGCGAACGGATGGACGAACTCAAGCGGAGTTTCCCCGACGACATCGAATACACCATCTCGCTGGACATGACGCCATTCATCCAGGAATCGATCAACGAGGTGATTCACACGCTGGTTGAGGCGATCGTGCTGGTCGCGATCGTGGTCATGGTGTTCCTGCAGAACTGGCGCTCGGCAATCATCCCGCTGGTGGCGGTGCCGGTTGCCATCGTCGGCACTTTCGCCGTCATGATCGCGATTGGCTTCAGCCTGAACACGCTGACGATGTTCGGCCTGGTGCTCGCGGTGGGCATCGTCGTCGACGACGCCATTGTCGTGGTCGAGGCGGTCGAGCATCACATCGAGGCGGGGCTGCCGCCGCGCGCGGCGGCGCACATGGCAATGTACGAGGTCAGCGGCCCGGTCGTCGCCGTCGCGCTCGTGTTGTCGGCGGTGTTCGTTCCCTGCGCGTTCATCAGCGGCATCACCGGCATGTTCTTCCGCCAGTTCGCCCTGACCATCGCCGTCTCGACCGTGATCTCCGCGTTCAACTCGCTGACGCTGAGCCCCGCCCTGGCGGCGCTCTTGCTTCAGCCACGCGGCGCGAAGAAAGATTGGTTCGGCCGACTGCTCGACTTCACGCTCGGCTGGTTCTTTCAGTTTTTCAACTGGCTCCTCCAGAAATGCACCGGCGGCTATCTCGGCATCGTCGGCTTTGCCCTGCGTGGCAGCGCCATCGTCCTCGTGATTTACGTCGCCCTGCTCGGCCTGACCTGGTGGACCGCCAGGCAGCTTCCCGCCGGCTACATTCCCAACCAGGACCAGGGACGCTTCTACGTTGCCCTTCAGCTACCCGACTCCGCTTCGCTTGAACGTACCCAGAGAGTCGTCGATCGCATCGGCGAGATCTTCCATCCGAATGAAGCGTTCAAAGACTTCGCCGTCACCCACACCACCGGCATCGCGGGACAGTCATTCACGCTCAATGCCAACGGCTCCAACTTCGGGCAGTTCTTCATCACGCTCGATGAGTTCGCCAAACGGCGCGATCCGGCCATGCACTCCTTCGCGGTCACCGACAGGGCCAAGGCCCTGCTCGAGCGCGAAATCCACGAGGGCCAGGTCTCGCTCTTCTATCCTCCCGCCGTCTCCGGCCTCGGCTCGGCCAGCGGCTTCAAAATCATCATCGAGGACCGCGGCGACCTCGGCGTCACCGAACTGCAACGCCAGCTCGATCGTGTCATCGCCGCCGGCAACGAAGGACGCTTCAAGCTCAGCAAGAAATCGTTCGATGCCCTCGAAAGCGATGCCAAGGACCCGCTGCCAGCGGGCGTGCTCGACAAGCTCGGCGAAATCCGCGACCACGAATTCATCACGCGCGAACTCTTCGATAACGCCGTCTTCGACGCACTCAGGGACGCCGGCATCACCGATCCCGCCGAAAGCAAACGACTGCGCGGACAGATCTTTGCCCAGGCGGAAAATCGTAAGGTCGTCGGCAATCTCTTCTCGATCTTTCGCGCCAACACGCCACAGCTCTTCGTCGACATCAATCGCGCCCAGTGCCAGACCATGGGCGTCAATCCCAGCGATGTCTTCAGCACCCTCCAAATCTATCTCGGCTCGTATTATGTGAACGATTTCAATCAGTTCGGCCGGACCTGGCAGGTGATCGTGCAGGCGCGCGGCGCCTTTCGCGACGATCCGAACAAGATCCGCCAACTCAAGGTGCGCAACGCCCAGGGGGAGATGGTGCCGCTCGGCTCGGTCGTCGAGGTCAAGCACGTGACCGGTCCGATCAACATCGGGCGCTACAACATGTACCATGCCGCCGCCATTCTCGGCGGCACGAAGCCGGGCGTGTCGTCGGGCGAAGGCATCGAGGAGATGGAGGCGATCTGCCGCGAAGTGCTGCCGCAGGGCATGGAATTCGAGTGGACAGAAATCAACTTCATGCAGATCGACGCGGCGAAGAACATCTGGAACCAGTTGATCTTCCCCCTCGCGGTGGTGTGCGTGTTCCTGGTGCTGGCGGCGCAGTACGAGAGCTGGTCGCTGCCGCTGGCGGTGATCCTCGTGGTGCCGATGTGCATCCTGGCGTCGCTGGGAGGCGTGTGGGTGACGAAGGGGGACATCAACATCTTCACGCAGATCGGTTTCGTCGTGCTCGTCGGCCTGGCGAGCAAGAACGCGATCCTGATTGTCGAGTTCGCCAAGCACAAGCATGAGGAAGGCGGCATGCCGCGGCGCGAGGCAACGCTGGCCGCCTGCAAGCTGCGTCTGCGGCCGATCCTGATGACGTCGTTCGCATTCATCCTCGGCGTGGTGCCGTTGTTGGTGACGACCGGCGCCGGCGCGGAGATGCGGCGCACGCTCGGCACCGCGGTTTTCAGCGGCATGCTCGGCGTGACAATCTTCGGCATCTTCCTGACACCTGTGTTCTTCTACACGATCGCCGGCATTACCGAGTCGTCGCTGTTCGCATCGCCGGAGATGCGGCGCATCGCTCTGGTGATGCGCTACGTGGCCGCCATCCTGTCGCTTGGCTTGCCATGGCTTTTGCGCGGCCGGCCGCGGCCGGAACCTGACGCGGTTCGGCAGGAGCGCGTCGATGCCATCATCGACATCTCGCCAGGGAACGAGGCCAATGGCACGACCAATGGCGTCCATGCCGAGACCAATGGCATTCAGGCACCCAGCGCCCCCACTCCGGAAAATGAATCCCAAGGCCAGAACCTGAACTGAGAACCTGACGTGTTTTCGAAATTCTTCATTAATCGACCAATCTTCGCATCGGTGCTGTCGATCGTCATCGTGCTCGGCGGGGGCATCGCGCGCAGCACGCTGCCGGTCGCGCAGTATCCCGACATTACGCCGCCGACGGTTGAAGTGTCCGCGTCCTATCCCGGCGCCAATGCCCAGGTCGTCGCCGACACCGTCGCTGCCCCCATCGAGCAACAGGTCAACGGCGTCGAAGGCATGATGTACATGTCGAGCCAGTGCACCAACGACGGCAACTACACGCTCACCGTCACGTTCCAGCCTGGCTCCGACCTGAATATTTCGCAGGTCCTCGTGCAGAATCGCGAATCGCTCGCGGAGCCGATCCTGCCCGAACTCGTCAAACGCCGCGGCATCTCGGTCAAGAAGAAGTCGCCGAACGTGCTCATGATCGTCAACCTGTTCTCGAGCAACGATAGCCGCAATGATCTCGAGCTGTCGAACTTCGCCACCATCCAGATTCGCGACGAGCTATCGCGTCTTTCGGGCGTCGGTGATATTACCTACATCGGCCAGCGCAACTACAGCATGCGCCTCTGGCTCGACCCGCAGAAGATGGCCTCGTACGGCCTCAACGCCCAGGACGTGATCAATGCCGTGCAGGCCCAGAACATCCAGGTCGCCGCGGGGCAGATCGGGCAACCGCCGACGCCCAAGGGGCAAGTGACGCAATACATCATCACGACGCTCGGGCGCCTGACCAGCACCGAGCAGTTCGCCGATATTATTCTGCGCAACAACGGGGCCACTCTTGTCTATTTGAAAGATGTCGCGTCGATTCAGATGGGAGCCCAGTCCTACGATCAGACCTGCACGCTTGATCGCAAGCCGTCGGTTGCGTTGTCGATCTATCAACTTCCGGGCTCCAACGCGCTCGACGTCGCTGGCCGGGTCAAGGAGCGCATGGCCGCTCTCAAGAAGAGCTTCCCGCCGGGCATCGACTACGCCATCGTCTATGACACGACGCCGTTCATCAGCGAATCGATCAAGGAGGTGTACGAGACGCTGTTCGACGCGGTCGTGCTCGTCGCCATCGTGGTGCTCGTCTTCCTGCAAAACTGGCGTTCGACGCTGATCCCGCTCATCGCGGTCCCGGTCGCCGTCATCGGCACCTTCGCCGTCATGGCGTGCATTGGCTTCAGCCTCAACAACCTGACGCTGTTCGGCCTCGTGCTCGCGATCGGTATCGTCGTCGATGACGCGATCGTCGTCGTCGAGGCGGTCGAGCATCACATCGAGCATGGCATGTCGCCCAGGCAGGCGAGCGTGAAGGCGATGGAGCAGGTGTCGGGCCCGGTCATCGCGATCGGTCTGGTGCTGGCGGCCGTGTTCGTGCCGTGCGCGTTCATCACCGGCATCATGGGGCAGTTCTTCCGCCAGTTCGCCCTCACCATCGCGGTGTCGACGGTGATCTCGGCGTTCAACTCGCTGACGCTGAGCCCGGCGTTGTCAGCGATTCTGCTCAAGCGGCGCGAGAAGGGGGTGTTCGAGCCGTTGCCCTGGTTCACGTTCGTACCGATGGGGATGTGGGTTGGTCACAAGATCAGCGTCTTTTTCGGGCATTCGCTGCTGGGCATGGTCGACCACTGGCTGGACCTACCCAGGGAATCGGGACTGGCGCATTCGGAATACGCGGACCTGCTCCTGTTCTGGGGCCCGATCGCACTGGGCGGATTTGTCGCCTTGCTGGCAGCGCTCATCGCGGGCAGGCCGATCAACTTCTTGCTCGCCTGGTCCTTCCGCGCGTTCAACCGCCTCTTCGACTGGTCGACGACCGCCTACACGCGCCTCGTCGGTGTTTTTCTCTATGGCAGCGTCGCGGTCTTATTCGTCTACGGCGGCCTGATCGTCTTGACCGGGTTCGGCTTCGCCCGCACGCCGACCGGGTTCATCCCGCAGCAGGACAAGGGCTATCTGCTCGTCAATGTGCAAATGCCCGACGCCGCCTCGGTCGCCCGCACCAAGGAGGTCGTGCAAAAGCTCGAAGACATCTGCCTGGCGACGACCGGCGTGCGGCACACCGTCGCCATCTCCGGCCAGTCGATCCTGCTCGGCGCCAACGCGTCGAACTTCGGCGCCCTCTATGTCATGCTCGACGACTTCGAGGATCGCAAGAGCCATGATCTCTCCAGCGAGCGCATCGCCGAAAGGTTGCAGGAGAAATTCAATCTCGAAGTCCCGGGCGCCGATGTCAACATCTTCGGCGCCCCGCCGGTCGAGGGGCTTGGCACCGCCGGCGGCATCAAGATCATCGTGCTCGATACCGGCAACAATGGCCTGCCGACGCTGCAAAAAGCCGCCGACGACGCCGTCTACCAGGGACGCAAGGATCCCAACCTCGAGGGCCTCTTCACCAGCTTTCGCGCCAACACCCCCTGGCTCGAACTCGACGTCGATCGCGCCCAGGCCAAGGACCGCGGAGTCTCCATCGATGACGTCCGCACCACGCTCGAGTCGAACCTTGGCTCCTATTACATCAACGACTTCAACCGCTTCGGCCGCACCTGGCAGGTGACCGTACAGGCGCTTGGCGCCTTCCGGCAGAACGAGGAAGATGTCAAGCACATGAAGGTGCGCAACAACCTCGGCGACATGGTGCCGCTCGCCGACTTCGCGACGATCAAGCACGTCACCGGGCCAGTGCTGATCATGCGCTACAACATGTACACCGCGGCAGCGATTCACGCCGACGCCGGCGCCAACACCAGCTCCGGCCAGGCGATCGCGCATCTCTACGACGCCGCCAACTCCGAGGATTTGCCGCAAACGATGCGCACCGAGTGGACCGAGCTGGCGCTGTTGCAGCTTCAGACCGGCAACACCGCGATGTACGTCTTCTGCGTTGCGGTCTTTCTCGTCTTCCTCGTGCTCGCCGCCCAGTACGAAAGCTGGTCGCTACCGCTCGCGGTCATTCTGGTTGTGCCGATGTGCTTGCTATGCGCGATCACCGGCGTCATCGTCACGAAGTCCGACATCAACATTTTCACGCAGATCGGCTTCCTCGTCCTCGTCGGCCTGGCGTGCAAGAACGCGATCCTCATCGTCGAGTTCGCCAAGGCCCAGCGCGAGTCGGGCATCGACCGCTTCCAGGCAACGCTCGACGCCTGCCAGCTCCGATTGCGGCCGATCATCATGACCTCGTTCGCATTCATCCTTGGCGTGGTGCCGTTGATGCTGTCGGAAGGCGCCGGGGCGGAGATGCGCCGCACGCTCGGCACCGCCGTCTTCAGCGGCATGCTCGGCGTCACTCTCTTCGGCATCTTCATCACGCCGGTGTTCTACTTCGTCATCCAGTGGTTCAAGGACATGCGTCCGAGCCCGCCCGCCGACGACTTCGACTACGAATCGCTACACCACGGCACGAATGGCTCGCAGAACGGCCACGCCTCCGACACAACGAATTTCGAAGCCGGCCACGGCGGAAACACGCACGGGTGAATCCGACTCGAACGAGCGCGTGCGTGAGTAAGTATCCAATGGATTCGGATCGCTTTTGATGTGCTCGGCTCGGAATACCGTCGTTACCAATGAATGAAACACTGAAAGTGCAGAGCGCTAGCGATCGCGAATTGATTGCGAGGACGCGCGCGCTTTGATACGATTACTCTGCCTTCAATCTCTGGAAGCCCTCATGAACGAATCACCCTCCATATTTGATCTGACTCCGGCAGAGAAGCTTCAACTCGTCCAGGATCTCTGGGACGATCTGGCCGCGTCGCCGGACGACGTTCCTGTGCACGATTGGCAGATTCAGGAGCTTGAACGTCGGAAGGCGAATCTTCAAAACAATCCCGGCTCAGGACTGTCTTGGGAGGAAGTGAAGCGTCGCGTCCGGAGCCGCCATGGGCGCTGAATTGATCATTGCGCCCGAAGCTGAGGGCGACCTCGACGAGGCATACGCGTGGTACGAAAAGCAGCGTGTGGGACTCGGAGAGGATTTCCTGTCGAACGTCGACGCGTGTATCTCACTGCTTTGTCGCGTCCCTAACCTCGGCACGATCGTCCACAAGAGCTTTCGGCGAGCATTGGTACGACGTTTTCCGTATGCCGTTTTTTACGAACATGTGGACGGTGTTCTGACGGTGTATTGCGTCAGCCACACTGCACGCGATCCCGATAAATGGCGGAAACGACTCTCTTGATCAATCCAACATCAAATATGCGCAACACCCATCTCAAAGAAGCTGTCCTGAAAATCCTCCCGCGCGTGCAAACGCCGGCGCAATACCTCGGCGGCGAACTCAACAGCGTCGTCAAGGACCACACGCGCGTGCGCGGCAAGTTGTGCCTGGCGTTTCCCGACGCCTACACGCTCGGCATGTCGCATCATGGGTTGCAGGTCCTCTACACGATCATGAACAACGATCCGCAGTGGGCGTGCGAGCGCGCGTTCACACCGTGGATCGACTTCGAGGCCGAGCTGCGCCGGCACCAGTTGCCGCTCTACAGCCTGGAAACCTTCACGCCGCTCCGCGAGTTCGATGTCGTCGGGTTCAGCCTGCAGTATGAGGTTTGCTACACGAACGTGCTGACGATGCTCGACCTCGGCGGGATCCCGCTGCACGCGAAAGACCGCACGCTCGCGCATCCGCTCGTCATCGCCGGCGGCCCCGGCGCGCAGAACCCGGAGCTGCTCGCGCCGTTTGTCGACATCTTCATCATCGGCGACGGCGAGGAGAGCTTGCCCTGGCTGATGGAAACCTGGATGTCGCTGA
>DASRSQ010000010.1:0-5933 GCA_035656475.1 Gemmataceae bacterium
TTTGTATGCGGCTGGCTATATCGCACGAGCACTGGCGACCGATTCGCATCTTAGGAATAGCCTGGAATGGCATGCGGCTGATCGCTCAGAAGCCGCCGCTCAATGCGCCATCATTCGCGATCTTTTCGGCGATCCTTCTCAACCATTCTTCTTTGATCCGAGCTGGCTCGCTGGTCCCGGCCGGCATGCTGTTGAGCTAGCTGTCGAAATCGACCAGACCGGGCGCTTTGAATGCTTGAACGTGCTTGCCAATGCCTTGGCAGACGCCGGCTGCCGCGATCGCAGTGTGATTGACCATTGCCGGAGAGAGAGCATTCACGTGCGTGGCTGCTGGGTGGTCGATGCGCTGGTTGGACGCGAAGCAGCAGTGCGCGTCGGCCTCATAAGCCACGCCGACTGGCTCGTGTGTGCCGATCCCGAGCCCTTGATCGCCTTCCTGCGCGACAAGGGGACTGATCGCCAGTGGCGTCGTTACGCCGTCGAGTGTTGTAGACGAATCGCACACTTGCTTCCGGATGAATGTTGCCGACGCGCACTGCAAGCGGCATCGGACCACGCCCATGGCAAGATCGGCGACGAGGAACTCGCGGCAGCCCACACCGAAGTAGAGAAGGTCGTCAAACAGTTGGAGAAGGAAGATTACGAAGCCGAGGCGAAGGCCGATTTCTGTCTCACTGCGACCTATGCCAAAGTTCTACGTCGCAAGTATGCTGCGTACTGTGCTCACTACGCAAGCAGCCCCGATCCACGCACCGGTTCAATTCGTGCGGCCGACGAGTCGCGTACCAACAGCGATACCTGGGCGGTGGCGGCAGTCGGAATCAACCAGGTGGTCGAGAGCGCCGCGGGCATAGATACCCCCGTCGGGCGAGAGACGCGGCGTGCGGAGCAGGCAGCCGAACTTGCCGAGCTGAACGCGCAGTGCAATATCCTGCGCAAGATCTTCGCGGACCAACTTGGGCCGATTGGATTGGTCAGCGCGTGGCTGCCATCAGGTACGTTGCGGCGTGAAAAGTGGTGGTCCAACGCCGAGCAATGGTGCCTGTTGCCGACGCCAATTGACGAAAGAAACTAGCCATTGCATGAATGACTTCATCATCCTCGGCACAGACACCGACGCGGGCAAGACGACGTTCGCGCTCATTTGGCTGGCGCGATTCAGCGATCACTATGCCTATTGGAAACCGGTTGAGACCGGCCCCTCCGACACTGCGCGCGTCACGGAACTCGCGCCGGCGACGCTTGTCCATCTACCGATGCTGCGTTTCGAAACGCCGGTCGCGCCGTCGCTGGCGGCGCGGATGGAGAATCACGCGATTCCGTCGGCCGATGACATCGCGCAACGAGCGGCGACCGTAAGGGAGCGCTCCCTTACGGCCGCGGCTCGTATGAATCGCTCGCTTGTCATCGAAACATTCGGCAGCCCGTTTTCGCCGCTGAACGAGAAGGAACTGCAACTCGATCTTGTCCGTCGGCTCGCGATGAAATCCGTGCTCGTGTCGTCCCCGTCGCTCGGCGCCATAGGCCGGACGCTGCAATGCTTGACGGCGCTGCGCAGCAATGGCGTCGAGCCGCTGGCCGTCATTCTCATGGGTTCATGCGATGCGTTTGCCGAGGAGGAGATCCGCAAGCACAGCGGCCTGCCGATCATCGCCCTGGAGCCGCCGAGCGAATGGACCGCGATCGGCCTGGGCGAAGCGGCAGCCCGGCAAGCCGCAGAACTCGATCGCCTGCACGCGGTCCTGGCCCTCGTCTCTCGCCCCTCGTCCCTCTCCCCTTCTCTTGTCTGGCATCCGTACACGCCGCTGCTTGGGGCGCCGGAGCCGTTGCCGTGCGTCGGCGCGTGCGACGAATTCCTGGAACTCGCCGATGGGCGGCGCGTCATCGACGCGATCTCGTCGTGGTGGACCATTCTGCACGGGCATCGGCATCGGCCGTTGATGGATACGCTGGCGGATGCATCGCGGCGGATCGATCACGTCCTCTTCGCGGGCGTCACGCATCCGTGGGCTGTCGAGTTGGCGGAGTTGTTGCTCGGGACGATGCCATGGGTCGGTGGCCGCGTGTTCTATTCCGACAATGGCAGCACGGCGGTCGAGGTCGCGCTCAAGCTGGCATACCAGTTCTGGCGGCATCACGGCGAGACGGGACGGACGCGCTTTGTCGGGTTCGAGCATGGCTATCACGGCGACACGTTCGGCGCGATGGCGGTGAGCCGGGATCCGTTGTTCTTCGGCGCGTTCGAGCCGCTGCTGTTCGGCGCCGACATCGTGCCGCTTGATCCGGATCGGCTCGATGCGCATCTGCAACGGCACGCCCAGGAGACGGCGGCCGTCATCCTCGAGCCACTGGTGCAGGGGGCAGGCGGCATGCGTATGCACACCGCCAAAACGCTGCGGCAGATTGCTGAGGTGACGCGCCGGCATGGCGTGCTGTTCATTGCGGATGAGGTCATGACCGGCGGCGGTCGCACGGGAACGCTGTGGGCACACCAGGCGGCGGGCATCGTGCCCGATCTCGTCTGTGCCGCCAAAACGCTGGCGGGTGGCATTCTACCGCTGGCGGCGACGCTGATCGCGCCGAAAATCGTCGATGCGTTCCGCAGCGCGGATCGCAGCCGAACATTCTTCCACGGGCATTCGTTTACCGCCAATCCGCTGGCGTGCGCAATCGCCGTCCGCAACATGCGCGAGCTGCTCGCCAGTCCGCCCACGGCGCCGCGGCTCTTCGAGCGATTCTGGCAGCAAGCACTCGCGCCGCTACGCGCTTGGACAGGCATCAAGGACGTGCGCGTCCGCGGCAGCATTGCAGCCATCGAACTCGATGCAGCCGGCGGTTATCTCGCGGACGTCGGGGCGCGAATGCGACAAACGTGCCTCGACCTGGACGTGATGCTGCGCCCGCTCGGCCCGGTGCTCTACGCGCTGCCGCCGTATTGCACGTCCGAAGCATCGCTGGAGCGCATTGTTGAGGCGATGCGGCGGGCAATTGGCGGATAGAGCGAAAACTGCTCTGGACAAGATCATCAATTCATGGCATAGCGATCGCGAAATTCCCGATACTGTGCGAGTCGAACCAATGAATCGTCCATTCGCTGTCCTGGTCGCGGCCGGGGCTGTGATGATGTTTATTGTCGTCGGTTGCAGGACGACGCATGATAGCCAGTCGGACCGGCGCGAGCTCCCGCCTTCGATGGAGCCGACCGTGCTGGATTACGTCGACACCGATGCCTTCGATGTTGTCTTCGAATCGGCGCTGCTCAACAAGGATCCCGTCATCATTGTGCGCACGCCAAACGAGAAACCCGACTGGCAAGGGCGGCTCAATGCGTGGATCGCCGCGTGGAACATGGGGGCCAAGATCGAAGGGCGGCGCGTGCGCGGCCAGATTCCCGCGCAGATCGATGCTGCATTCATCAAGGAATTCCGGGAGCTGGTCTTCGGCCTGATCGAGCGGGCAGAGGATCTGGCGAAGGCGAGCTCGACGTGGTGGCACGAAGATCGCGCGCGCGCCCGGCGCATCGCCCTGCTGCGCCGCTACAATCTTCGCTTCCACATGACCGAGGATAAGAAGATTTACCTGATCTTCTTCAATGGCGACTATTCGGAACAACATGCGGAGTTCATGACAAAACTGACTGGAATGGAAGAGGGAGCCTGGACGCGAACTGTCCAGTGCTCCATGTGTGAAAAGTATCAGCCCGTATCGCGCAAGCGACGCCTGCCTGCCGACGGCGAGTGATACTGCTATCCACTCGTATTCGCAGTACGTTGATCGAGATGATCCACTCGCTTCAAGGTCCATTCCAGGCCGAGCTCAATCTCATAAAGCGAATCGAACTCGGCACTATCCCGTTTGAAGCGGTTCTGCAATTCCTTGACCAGCCGATGCGCCAGGGCGATGGCATCACGGATCATTTGAAGTTGCACTTTCATGGCGACCTCCTTAGTTGCGAGGGAGTATTGAATTCGCAACTTCGCGAGTTGATGCAATGGGTGTGCCGACCGATTCGAATTTTCCGGTCGAAAGTGATGGGTTTCGTCAACAGGATCTGTAGGAAAAATCCCTAGTGTCCCGTCAACACACTAGAGCGGGCATGATCCCCGTCAACACCTCGTTCCCACGTTCCGACGTGAGAACGCTTCGGGGTGGTTTGATTCGTCCATTCGGATATTCTGTCTCCGCGAGAGTAGCTTTCGCTCGTGCGCTTCGGGGTTGGTATAATTCGTCGGAAAAGGACCTTCTATGCGTCACCTCGCCATCTTTGCCATGCTCGGCATGCTTGGCATTGGCAATGCGCAGCCAGGCAGCGACGATGCGAAGAAGCTGCAAGGCGCCTGGTTGTTGACGGACCTGGTCGTTGGCGGCATCGCGGTGCCCAAGAAGACGTTTCAGGGCACCACCTTCGTCTTTGCCGGCGACAAGCTCACCATCGTCCCGCCGCGGACTGATCGGGCCATCAATGCCAGCTTCGTCGCCTTCACGCTCGCCGTCCGCTTTCCGGTGCTGCCAGTATTCGACAACATCGTCAATTCGCGCGAGTTCACCGTCAAGCTCGATCCGGACAAGATGCCGGCCGCGGCCGACGTGAAGCTCACGCTCAAGGACGGCTTGTCGATCGTCAGTCCGGCCATCTACGAGATCCAGGGAGACACGCTGCGCTGGTGCCAGTCGGACGACGAGGACAACGTGGAGCGACCGAAGACGTTTGCATCGCCGCAGAAATCGCGGCTGTACCTGTTCACATTCAAGCGCGTCAAGCAATGACAGCCGGCAGCAGGCAGCGGGTAGCAGACACCCGAGCCTGCTTTTTTGCCAGTCCATCGCTAACATAGTCCTATCGCCGGCAGGTCGCGGGCCGCAACGTTTGGCTGCCTGCCGCCTGCTGTTTGTTTCTGCTCTTGGACGGAACATGATCTGGGTGCTGGTGCGAAAGCTGCTGCGCGACATCTGGCTGGCCTGGATCGTGGTGGCGACGCTGCTGTTTCTGTTTCAAATCCTGTGGGCGCGCATCACCATGCGCGTGACAACGCAGATTCTCGCTGCGTTCGAGCGGGCCGGCGTGTCGCGCGATCTCATCATGCAGATCCTGCTCAACCAGAATGCCAATGGTCAATCGAACGAGTTCCTCGGCCAGATGATCCAGGCGATCGTCGGGGGCGAGAACATCGAACTCGACAAGGCCAGCGACTTCATGTCGGTCGCGTACATGCACCCGCTCGTCCTGTCGATCCTCGGCATCTGGGCGATCGGCCGGGCCGCCAACGCCATCGCCGGCGAAATCGATCGCGGCACCATGGAACTTCTCCTCGCCCAGCCGATTCGGCGGCTACAGATTATTTCCGCGCATCTCGTTGTGGACGTCGTCGTCTTTCCAACGCTGGCTCTCGCCATGTGGGTCGGCACCTATTTCGGCACGTTGTGGATGGGCCTGCAGGACAGCGACACGCCGCGGCAGCACGTTGATCCGCTGATCTATTTGCCCGCCTTGATGTGCGTATGGATGCTCCTCTTTGCAGTAAGCGGCGTGACCATGGCAATCTCATCGCTAGTTCGGGGCCGTGGCTACGTGTGGGGCACGGCGGTCACCCTCTTCTTGCTGATGTTTTTCATCAACATCTTCGGGCAAATGTGGCCCGAGGTGCTGGAGCCGTTGCGTCCCATCACGGTGCACTATCACTACCAGCCGCAGGTGATGATCCAGAATCCGTTGTGGTACAAGTTGGGTTCGGTGTGGGGACACCTGGCATACCTTGGCGGAGTCGGCGCCGCGGGCTACGGCTTCGCGGCCTGGTGGTTCTGCCGGCGCGATCTGCCGGCGCCGCTATAGCAATCACAGCGATGTCGTAGCCACAAGCTGCCAGCTTGTGAGCTTGTATCGGCAATGTTCCGGTCTCAAGGGCCGCTGCACAAAAAACTAGTCGATTGCGGGT
>DASRSQ010000011.1:0-2310 GCA_035656475.1 Gemmataceae bacterium
TAACGGCAAGTTGCGGCGATTGAATTGTCATATGCCTACCCCCCCTTGGAGCGAACCTCGGTGCGGTAGGTAAAAAGTTTTTACTTTGCGAGTCAAGTATCGTTCTTTTACTTAAGGGCGCAACCAGCTAAATGGGTGACCATGAAAGGGAAACGTGACGCACAAAGACCTCCTTATGTCGGCGCACTGCTGCGTCTGAGTGTCATGACGGTGCGCAAGCGCTTGCTCGCTGCGCTGACGCGGCACGGCTATAAGGGCATATCGGCCGCGCATCTGGTTGCATTTTCCTACCCCTTCCCGGACGGGGTTAAGCCGAGCGAGCTTGCCGTACGCGGAAATCAATCCAAGCAATCGATCAACCACATGCTCGCCGAGCTCGAACAGTCGGGCTACCTGGTTCGCAAAACGGAAAAAGAGGGCGGTCGCCGACGCGTGTATCTCACGGCCAAAGGCAAAAAAGTCGTCGAAATCTGCCAGCAAGAGATGATCGCGCTCCAGCGCGACTGGGCGGCACGCGTGGGCAGCAAGGCATTCGAAACGTTTCTCGACGTCCTGCGGGACATGCCCCCCTATCCAAATGGCGACGACTGAAGTGCAAGGAGCAGCGATTATGCAGCATCGTATCGATGCCGGCCTCGAAACGGTGCACTGGGGATATTTCGACGCGGCAAGAAAACCGCTGCTGACGATCGAGAGCGGCGAAACCGTCACGATATCGACTGTCTCGGGCGTGCCGAACCAGATGCCGCCGAAAGGCTCACCATTTGTCTTGCCAAAGGCGCTGGCAGATATCCACGCACATCAGCAGCCGCGTTTGCCCGGACACATCTGCACCGGTCCTGTCGCCGTGCGCGGCGCCAAAGCAGGCCAAGTGCTCGAAGTGCGCATCAAGTCAATCGAGCTCCATTACGACTGGGGCTACAACATGATCAGGCCGCTGACCGGTGCGCTGCCCGACGATTTCAAGGAATTCCGAGTGATTCATGTCCCGCTCGATCGCGCCCGTATGACCGGTCGTCTGCCCTGGGGTGTGGAAATTCCGTTGCGGCCGTTCTTCGGCGTCATGGCCGTTGCGCCCCCGCCGGCGTGGGGCGTTATCAGCACGCTGCCACCGCGCCGCAATGGCGGCAATATGGACAACAAGGAACTCGTTGCCGGTAGCACACTTTACCTGCCTATTCAGGTTGACGGTGCGCTGTTCTCTGTGGGCGACGGCCATGCCGTCCAGGGCGACGGCGAGGTCAACGTGAACGCAATTGAAACCGGCCTCATCGGGACGTTCGAACTGCACGTGCGTGATGACCTGTCGCTTGAATGGCCGATGGCCGAAACCGCGACGCACATGATCACGATGGGGTTTGACCCTGACCTCGACGATGCAGCCATTATCGCGCTGCGTAACATGATCGCTTTGATCTCAAAACGCGCCGGAATCTCCCGCGAAGACGCTTATTCGCTTTGCAGTCTCGCGGCCGATTTGCGCGTCACGCAAATCGTCAATGGCTCAAAAGGCATTCACGCCATGATCGAGAAAAAATATCTCGCGCCGGCGCGAATGTGACGATTCACGGCACCACAACTCACGGCATCACAACGGGTTCCCGTTGGTCGCCGCAACCAAATCTCGACGCCCGGCGTTTGTTGTACGAGTGCGTGGGGTCCTGCGATATGCAAATAGCTCCGGAGATTTCCTTTCATAATGTCGCCGGTTCGGACGCGGCCGAAGCGATGATCCGCGACCACATCCGTCGTCTGGAAGATATTTACGACCGCATCACGACGTGCCGCGTTCGGGTGGACCAGCGCAACCAGAATCCAAGCGGAACGATCCCGCCGGTCGTTCGCATTGAGATTTCGCTGCCCGGCCACAAGGATATCGTCGTTGCGCACGAGCCCGATCACCTGCTGCGAAAATTCAGGGCCCCCGATTTGCGCAACGCGATCAAGGAAGCCTTCCGCATCGCCGAGCACAGACTAAGCAAGTACAAGGACAGCCTTGTCGATCATGAGGCGGAGATCAGACACGAATCGACTCATGAATTTCTGGGGCAGGTTGCCGATCTGCCGCCCGGCAAGGATTTCGGCTTTCTGAGGACCAAGGAAGGCGCGTTGCTTTACTTCCATCGTAACAGCGTGCTTAGCGGCGACTTCGACTCGCTGAGACGCGGCGACGAGGTGACGTATGTCGAAGAAGCAGGTGATACAGGACCTATTGCCAGCAAGGTGCGCCTGAAAAGAGATTAAACAGCCGCACCGTCAAAGGCGCTGACGATCCGCCTTTGCACTGGAGGCAAGCAGTATTGCAGCGAG
>DASRSQ010000012.1:0-3101 GCA_035656475.1 Gemmataceae bacterium
CGAGGGTTCGAGTTCGAGGTCCAAGGGCAAGCGCTGCCGGGCTGGAATGTGATCGGCGCGCTAACCGTGGCGAGTTCGACGTCGGACAGCGGCTATGCGTCCTCCCCGGCGGTCCCCGCGCGCAGCGCGAGCTTGTGGAGC
This sequence comes from Gemmataceae bacterium, assembly GCA_035656475.1. Taxonomy (GTDB): domain Bacteria; phylum Planctomycetota; class Planctomycetia; order Gemmatales; family Gemmataceae; genus SIAQ01. The sequence continues at coordinate 142 of DASRSQ010000012.1, forward strand.
ACCTATGCGTTCAGCCACGACCCATCACGTGGCTGGAGCGTCGGCGGCGGCATCTTTTGCCATTCGCGCGAGCCGACTGATTTGCCGGGCTACTCGCTGCCCGGCGACGCGCGCGTCGATGCGACCATCCTCTATCGCGCTAAGCACTGGTCCGCGCAACTCGGCATGAAGAACGTGTTCGATCGGCGTCTCTACGGCGCATCGATGCACGCGATTGCCATCCCCGTGTTGCCGGGCCGTACCGTCATATTGACGACGACCTTCGACCTGAGTTGAGCTGCCGATCTCGCGCGGCGGTGCCAAAACTGCTCGCGCGGGTTCCCGGCGGCCGAACCAGCCTTGTTCCGGCGCGGCCGGTATCTCTAGCGCTAGTGCAGAGTCGCCATCGCAGGACGTTCGTCGCCGAATAGGACGTGCCCGCTCTGGACGGCACCGGTCATGGCGTCGACAAGCTGGGCTGCCGCTTGCGCGCTGAAGCGAATTCGGCGTTCGGCAAAGCACCCGCTTTCGCCCTGGTGCATCAAGTCGATGACGAGGATATCGATGTCCCCTGACGAGTGATGGACCATCGAAACCGGCACCGACACGCTGAAAGCATCGTCCGGCGTGTCCCATGGATCTGACTGTTCGTCGTTCTCGTAAAACACCCGGATGTCCTCCCGTTCGCAGTTTTGTTCGATCATGGAACGATTGTCCGCAAACCGGCTGGCATCGCTAGATCATGAAACGAAATGTCGACCACTTGGGCGAAGCACTGATGGCGCGGAAGCGCGGCATTTACTACACGGAATGCCCCAGCCGTGAGGCGCTCATCGCCGATTGCCCGAGTACAGAAGTTCGGTGTCGGCGTCGAATGACCTTAGCCGCGACGAAAAGACACGCTTGCACGGACATCCTCGGATACGGCGCGCGAACTTCGCAATAAACGTATGCACGTGAGGTCGATCGACCACGATTGTCATTCGTCGAGCTCCCAGAGGATTGGCGTGTATTCGACCACGAAAACATGATGGTCCTCCAACTCTCAACGCACTTTCAAACCTATGGCAGATCGCCCTTCCTGGCCGGCACACCTACGCACCGATGCGTACGATCAACCGAGCGCGCCGCAAAGTCTCGATGACACGTCGAAACAACCGCATCGGCATCAACGCTTCGCCGGCCCGCTTGCCGATCTGTCGGATCTTCGGCAAGCGGAACGGCACACCGCCGCGGACGCGCAAGACGCGAGAACGTCCGGAGCATTTGCTCGGGTGGGGACCGCGTCGCCCCAACTTTGGTCATCTCCTGTTTGGGGTGGACTCATCAAACGCGGCCCCTACGCCGGACAGCGCCGTCTGCCCAAGGGTCAATGGCTCGTGATTCGGATCCATCGCCCCCAACGTCAGCGGCGTCAGGGCCGCGCTAGCCGCTCCCCCAATTGCCCCATATCCAACACCCGAGGCAACCTTTGCCTGCAATGGCCCGCGAACCTAGACGCGGCCTGGCTTTGCGGCCTGTCACCGCCTAGACGCGGTTCGGTAGTGAAGATTTTTGGCCAGACGCGGTTTTCGGCCCTTAGATGGCGTCGACGAAGGAAGTTAAAGAACGATGACGTACATGCGCCGACGGGCCGATTGTATCGGCTCGTCGGGTTAAGAAGCGATGGAGAGTGCCGCACAAGCGCGGCTAAGAAGGAAGCGCGTCAGCCTGCAACGCGCTCGTCAGCGATACACTTCGCGCCGATTGCCCAAGCGCACCACCTCGATAGTGATGCGCTTGTCGTGAATCTCACAGATCAGCCGCCAGTCGCCGACCCGATACTTCCAGAATTCGCCTAGTTCACTGCCTTTGAGGGCCGCCCCAGTTGCACGCGGATCGTCTTGCACCTTCAAGCGCCGAAGGAAGGTCGCGATGCGCCGGGCAACCTCGCGGTCCATCTTCTCAAGCTGCTTTTCCGCGGTCTTCGAGATCTCAATCCGCCAAGCCAAGCCGCGCCTCCACCTCCTCTAGCGACGAGGTCTGCTCCTTACCCGATCGGATGCGCTTGGCCACACGCTCGGCCAAGTACAGGTCTTCCAAGTCCTCCAGGTGCTGCTCGATGGCCTCGCGCGCATAGAACGTCTTGGTGCGACCCGTGCGCTTGGCCAGCCTCTCAAGGCGGGATTCAAGTTCTTCGGATAAACGAATGGCTAGCATGGCAGCCTCCGGCAATTTGCTATACAGGTATAGCAAATTATACCCCCTCTCATTATTCCGAGCCCGCTTCATCGTCGAGCATGGTCAACAAGTAGGCCACCGTCGCCGGCGCCTCGTCCGGCTTCAGTGTCGCACGCGTAAGCCGTGCCGGATGCGTAGCCGAATGGATAAGCGCCCGATTGCTCACCCGCGTGTGGACCTGCCTCGTTTTAACATCCGCGTGCCCCAGCATCGCCCAGATGAATCGAACGTCCGCCCCGTTCTCCGGCATCTGCGTCGCCATCGCATGCCGGAACAGGTGGCAACTGCCGATGTTGCCCAGCCCAGCTGGCGTGTACATGATTGCGCACCATTTGCGTCATCCGGTTATCCGAGAACACCTGTCCTTTGCCAGCCATGGCGCTCGAGCAGCTTCTCGCAGGCCAGGCTCGGCTCGAAACCGGCGTAGCGCTCTCTAATATGAGGCTCAATGCTTGGTCGGCCAAGTCATCGAGCAACCAATTATGACTCGGCTTGCCTCGTTGGCGCGCAATCACACCGACTGCGCCTTCATTGCGATATCACTCGGCCAGCCGCTCGATCTGTCGTCAACTGACGCCCAGGCGCTCAGCGGCGCGCACGGCATCAGTCGCTGCGCAATAACGACTTCGATGACCTTGCTCGCGCATGCTCATGGTGATCAGCCCCGAACGCGTCACGGCGATCTCCAGCGGGTCAAAACCCTGCCAGAATGCGCCGAAACGGCACAGCCTACTACATCTAAACTTCGCTCAAATACGACA
>DASRSQ010000013.1:0-18208 GCA_035656475.1 Gemmataceae bacterium
GCCGCGGCGCCCGTTTGATCGAAACCATCCTCGATGTCCATAACACCACGGCCGATCGGCTGGCCAAACGGTTTCGGGAATTCGGTGAGGCTTGCTTGTGGGACGGCCGCGAAGGCAACGGCACGCAGAAACTTTCCGAAACCTATTTGGGCCTGCTCAACGAGGTCGTTCGGTCGAGCCCGCTGAACGCACCCACGACGAACTCGTCCTGGCGGTCCGTAAGGTGCGTCGTCAGCGAGTCCCCTCCGGATTGCTTGGATCGATACTTTCCGAGTGCGCTGGGCAGGCCATAGCTTGCCTGGCGACCCGGTGCACGGCCCGCGACGCTTCCTTCGGATCGCCGAGGTAGTAATGCTTCAGCGGTCGCAGGTCCAAATCATCATCCAGTTCGTAAACCAGCGGAATCCCCGTTGGGATGTTGAGACGGACGATTTCCTCGTCGTGAAGGTTGTCAAGGTACTTAACCATGGCCCGGATGCTGTTGCCGTGGGCGACAACAAGGACGCGGTGGCCCGAGCGCAGGGCGGGGGCGAGGTCGTCGTGCCAACACGGCAAGAAACGGGCTACCGTGTCTGCCAGGGATTCGGTCAACGGCAGCTCCGCCCGCTTCAGCCCGGCGTAGCGCCGGTCGCAGCCTGGGTAGCGCGGATCATCTTTTTCAAGTGGCGGCGGGGCTATTGCATATGACCGTCGCCAGATTCGCACCTGCTCTTCGCCGAGCGTGGCTGCGAGCTCAGCCTTGTTAAGTCCCTGAAGAGCGCCGTAGTGGCGCTCATTGAGTCGCCAGGAATTTCGCACCGGCAGCCACATTAGCCTGCATTTCTCACCGAGTCTTATTGTGGCCCGGTTTGGTCGGGTCGGGCTCGGTTTGGAGAGTCAAATCGGAGGAGCGGCGCGTCGTCGTGGCAGGGCGAGTGCGAATTGGGGTAGGGAAGCTCCGCGTAAACGTACTTTCCACGCCAAGGCGAGGTTGATCCGCGTTTTGTCGGCTTAGTTGCCGCCGCCGGGGATTCCGGACAGGTTGACGGCGGGGCGGTTGCGGTTGGCCATGTCGAAGAACGGGCGGATGACCATGTCCATGCTGCGCTGGTCGGCGGACATGCGGACCTGCATGGTCATTTGGACGCCGCCGCCGTTGATTGCGGACTGGACGAGCGGCGCCATCGGCGTCTTGTCCTGCGAATCCCTGGCGGCGAGCGCCGACGGCATCACGTTCGGTGAGCCGGCGCCGCCGCTGGCGCTCGTGGTGGCGCCGAAGAAGTTTGGGTTCGCGACCGAACGCAGCTCGTGGAAGGCGCTGTTTGCCTTCGCCGTCGCAGACGGCTGTTCGTGACGCTGCTGAGCGGCCGGAGCGACCGACGCAAGATCGGTGCGACGGCCTTCCTTCAGATTCAACTTGATCGGTACGTTGTTGTCAAGCCTGATGATCTCGATCCGGCGCGACTGGTTCTTCGTGCCGGCGTTCTGCGTGATGATCAGGCGGGCTCGCTTGCCGAGCGGGTCGCCGTAGATGCGCGAGACCGTGATCAGAAATTCGCCGGGGAACGCCTGGGACGCGACATACTGGCAACTCGGTTCCTTGTCGGTCAGGTTGTAGCCGATCAGGATGCCGCCGCCGGGGGTTTGCTTCTGATTGAGGCTGGTGACGCTGCCGCACGGCTCCTTGACCTGCAGCTCGAGCTCGGACAGCGAACCGGCCGGGTTGTCCCAGACGAGCTGGATCATGAGATCGCGCTGATTGAGACGTTGCAGGGCCGCCTCGAGCTTGCTGGCATCGGCGTCGCGGTTCTCGGTCTTGAGCGTGGTCGCAAGAGAACCGAGCCGTTTCTGTGCCGCCTTTTGGATCAAGGCATTGTCGACGGGCCAATCCTGACTGACGAGCTGGCCGACCGCCCATTCCATGGCATTGACGTCCTTCGCGTACTCGGCGTAGGTCAGCGCGACCTCGTACGGATGATAATCATTCGGTTCGAGCTGGGCCGCCTGCCGGCAGAACGACAGGGCGCGACCGTAATCGCCGCGGTCGGCCATGGCGCGGGCGGCGCTCATGAAGCCTTGCGCGTCGTTCGGATCGAGCGCGATGCCGGAGAGGCGGGCGCGGCGAATGTCATCGGGATCGCCGCCGGACGCTTCGAGTGCGACGGCGAGCGCTTCATAGACCCACGGACGGACGACAACGCCTTGCCGCAGGTTGGCCTTGAGGAACTCGGCCGCGTGCTTGAACTGGCCTTCTTCGAAAAGGAAGTCGGCCGTGGCGATCACGAGGCCGGCATTGACGCCACCTTTCGCGAACGCCTCATTCCAGACTTTCTCGGGATCGAGAAGGTTCTTCTGTTTGAGGACAAGCTTCGGATCATTGTCGACCGCGTTGCCGGCGCCCACCTTGATATTTGGATTGCCGTTGGCCTTGGCGACAGCGATATCCTTCATTTTCTTTTCGAGGGAGGCCGCCGCTTCGAGGCGCTTGGCGCGACCGCCGACGATGCCGCCGGTGATCGACGTGTGCACGCGCGACGGAGCGCGAACGATCAGGGCCAGTGCCGGCGGGAAGAAGTCGATGGAGTTCGACGTCTGCGGGTCGGAGTTCTGGTTCGGGTCAGGCGGCGGCCCGGCGCCGATCATGCCCGCCTGGCCCATCATGCCGACCATGCCGACCATGCCAATCATGCCCGGGTTGGGGAACATGCCTGGGAAGAAGCCCATGCCGACCATGTTGAACTGGTTGGTGATCGGCGGACGGTTCCAGTTGCCTGGATCGACGATGCGCGTGACGAGCGAAATAAGGCCGGCTGCCTGGGTGGCGCCCATGGCGCCCAGGGAGCCGTTGAAAGCGCCCTGGAACGTGCCGCCCTGGAAGCTACCCATGCCACCCATGCCTCTCATGGCCATGCCACCCATGCCGCCCATCATCATGCCCATGCCGCCCATGCCACCCATCATCATGCCGCCCATGCCCATGCCCATCATGTTCATGCCGCCCATGCCCATCATGCTCATGCCGCCCATGCCCATCATGCTCATGCCGCTCATCCCCATCATGCCGCCCATCCCCATCATGCCCATGCCTCTCATGCCTCTCATGCCGCCCATGCCCATCGTCATGCCGCCCATGAAGCCCATCTGGCCGCTAGAGATCGGCATGACCAGATCGCCCGCCGGATAGATGCGGATGACCTTGTCTTCGAGGTAGTGCTTGATGGTCGTGATCTCGATGAAATTACGGCGGATTAGGTAGGTCGCGTTCCCCTTGCCGACCTGGGCCAGGACGAGACGCAGCGCGGTGTTCATCATCATCTTCGACGGCACCGGAGGCAGGCTGACTTCTTCCTCGTACGGGTCGGGAGCGTCGGCGCCGAGCTCGGTCGCGAACGCTTCCTTGTCGATGAGGATCGGCAACTTGCCGCCGAAACGGTCACTGAAGTATTCGAGGGCTGTCTTCAGCTTGACCTTTTCCTGCAGGCCCTTGGTGTCGATCGTCTGTTGCAACAGGCGATAGATCTGGCTGGCTTCCTTGCGACCGGCCTCGTCGTCCGGAAGACTCCTGATTTCATACTTGTCCTTGCGGGCTTTCATCAAAGCCTTCCACGTCGCCAGTGGCGGGAAGGAGATCCCCGGCTCATCAGGCTGCGGGATGTGCGACTTTTCGACCTGCATCAGGACCGCGAGCCATTTCTGTTCGCGAACACGGATGAGCGAGTTGTGCCTTTGCAGCGGATTGGCTGCCAGGGCGATGTCGTACATGGCCTTGGTGGCCGGAGGAACGCTGAAGCCCTTGGTACGAGCCTCGTCCTGGATCTGCACCATGGCGTCAACGATTTCGTTGGCCGTGCGGATTTCGAAGCGTGCCTGCGTCATCAGGTTCTTGTAGAGGCGGAACTGAGCGTCCACGCGATCTTCGAACGTCTTGCGTTCCTGCTCGCGGACAATGTTCGCCTGGGTGACGGCCGCAGCTTGAACCTCGGCTTGCTTGTTCAGCTTCATGCGCTGAACCTGAATCGCGGAATCACGCAGCGAGGTTTGCAGGCGAGTGGACAGGGCGTCGCGTACCCGGGCGCCGAGATCGGGATGGTCTTTGACGCGATTGAGCAAGTTGTGCAGGTTGTCGAGTGTGCCGTCCGGATCGGCCCTGAGGTTGCGGTTGGCCTGCTGGATCGCCTCATCGACGGCCTGACGAACCTTCTGCTCCTCGACGGCCTGACGATCGCGCGCTTCCTCGAGCAGGTTCTCCGGAGCGATCACCGGCTGTTTCGGATCGATTTGCACTTTCGGATTGGGCTGCTTCTTTTCGTCGTCCTGGGCCAGGTGAACGAAGTCAACCTGCTCCCAATGCGGCTTGCCGTTGACGATCTTGAGCTGTTCGCCCTTGACGTGTTTCTCGAGTTCCTTGCGAATCTGCGCCTTGTTGAGCGTGCCGTCCTTCAGGCGATCGACGATCTTGATGCCGGCAGCGGCCTGGCCGTCGTCGGGAGAGAGCGTCCGCATTTTCTCGAAAAGCCGGTGCGCGGCGTCGAGCTTGCCGTCTTCGAGGGCCAGCTGAGCGCTTTCCATGTACTCCATGTGCTGCAGACGAGTCTGTTCATAGGCGAGCGTTAACACGCGGTCGGCACGCAACAGGGCAGGCACGTCCTTCGCCTTCGCCCATTGATCGACCAAGGTCACCAGGAAGTAGTTGTCGAGATTGTGCGGCAACACCGTTTCATTGACCTTGACCGTGACGTCGCCACGCGTGCCGGCCACATTGCCGGTGACGGTGTAATCAATCGCCTTGCCGATCTTCTTCATCCGCCCAACGACCAGTGTCGGCGAGTCGCTGCGCAGTGGCGGCAGCACGCTCGGGCAGATATCGGTCATGTCGGCAGGAAGCTGAAGGCGTGCGGAGTACAGGATCGGCGCCTTGAACGCTTCCTCGTAGCGTTTCAGCGCATCGACGAGCTTCTCCTCCGAGACGCGGGTCCGCAGCACGGTGCCCCCGGTCGCGTTCGCGAGGCCGTGCAGCACCGCCGGATTCATTTGCACGCCAAGCGGGACCGGGAAGAACGCGATCTTCTTCTCGACCATCTTGCGCGCGATTTCCTGACGATCTGCCTCGGTCATCGGGTTGAAGGTGGACAGGCCATCGCCGAGGAACAGCAGGATGCGCTGGCGATCCTTGACGTTGTCGAAGCTTTCGACAGCCAGAGTCAACGCGTTCTTGAGGTCGGTGGTGCCGAACGGGGTTTCGCGTTCGCGATATTGCTTGAGGGCCTCACGCAGGCGACGACCTTCCAACATGTTCTTGGGCAGCAAGAAGTCCTTGCTGAGGTTCTTGGTTGCCTTCGGACCGTTGACGGTCCACAGCGAGATGCGGTCGGATTCGCGCGCGGTCTCGATGATACCGCCGGCGATCTGATGCCCGGCCACCCAGCTCGGGCCGCCCTGCGTCGCCGCGGTGGACAGCATGATCACGTAATCGCGTGGCCGATCGGGGGTCGCGTCGAGCTTGGGCTGCACCTGCATGGCGAAGTATGCGTCGCCCCTGATGGGCTGATAGGTTTGCACGGAGCTGACCGCGAAGCGCGATTCGGCTTCCGTCGGCGCGGGCTCCGCCTTGGCAGGCACCCGTTGCGGCGTGATGACGCCACTGGGTTTCTTGCCCGATTGTCCCTGACTCACCGCCGACAGCCACACTGCCACACCCAGGAAAGCCGAGACGGCCAGCAGACGACGCAGCCTGGTCATTGTCAATCCCCCCTGAAAAGACGGCTAGGTGTCATGATCCTGGACGTCGATCTCGATGCGCATGAACGATGCCTTGTCGTGCGGATGGCTGATGGACGTGTCAAGTGACACGCAATGGCACCGCGACATGGATCAGGAATCCGAATTCAAACCCCGATGCATTTTGCGTGCCTGACATGGATGCGTTCGATGGATAGAAGGAAGGCATGCCTGTTGCTCGGTTTTCGCTTCCCTTTCACGGCCTGGTGCTGTGCATGCCGAATTCACGTGCGTAATCTTTTAGCCAGATGAAACATCTTTTTCCACGCTGGGTTACGCTGCAGCGTTCTAGCCCACCGACCAACTTTTACGCCAGCGGTTTTTCCGAAGAACCTTGCCGACTCGACGCGGCCGATTCGATCCTGACGACCCTCCCTCGTGCGCGGCGTTGTTCACGAGAATATCGACCTGACCCCACTCATCCATGGCGCGCTGAATCACCTTGAGGCACTGGGCTTCGTCTTTGATGTCACCAGGCGCCGCCTCATCGGCGCGATCGATCCTTCCGAATCGTCAGAGTTACTTCCATGCAGGTCCCTGCCAAATTGGAAATCCCAACAGCCGAACAAGTAGATGAATTCCTCGACAGGTGGGCGCCGGTGCATCCGGAACTCGCTGCGGCGCGGCTTGCCAATTCCTCCGTCGCCGAGGTCCTAATGCCGTCGAAAGTGACGAGGTACTGGCTGTCCGGGCTCCAGATCCTTCCCGTGCTACCGACAACAGTGGTGATCAATTCCAGCGTCTGAGCGTCGCGAATCTCCATCGACTTGCCATCTGGTCCGGGCGAGGCAAGCCACTTCCCGTTCGGACTGAACACCACTGGCCCCCCGGTTCCTGTTCGAGTAAGCGAACTGAGGAGCTTTCCTGACTTGGCGTCCCAAAAGTGCCAGCTATGCATGTCTGCGAAGTCCTTGGCCAGAACGCGGGCGCCATCGGGAGTGAACGCCACCGGCGCTTGGCCGCTGAATGACGCATAGGTCTCGCCCAGCAACGCCAACTCTTTTCCCGTGGTCGTATCCCAGAGTCGAACATTGTCCCGCGAGGGGAGCGCATTAAGGCTAACCCACGACGCCACCGTAATGGCCCGCGCTCCATCCTGGTTGAACGACGCGAGCAGCACGGCATTGGATGCGTGGCCTTTCAGCTCATGCACCAGCTTGCCGGTGTCCGTCTCCCAGATGCGGGCCTTCGTGTCACGCGACGCGGTGATGATCTTTTTGCCGTCGGGGCTGAATTGTGACCAGAGCACCGAGGATTTGCCCCCGTCATCAACGATCCGATGCTCTTTGCCCGAGGCGGCATCCCAAAGTCGGGCCTTGTGGTACGTCGTCAGCACGAAGCGGCCATCAGGGCTGAATTGAGCCGGGCACGCATATTCGTGGCCGATCTTGCGGTCCGCTTCATCCTCCTTGCTCCAGGTGGTGACGCCGGTTTCCAGGATCGCGAGCTGCTTGCCTGTCGCCGCGTCCCAAACGGCGACGATGCCGTATTCGGAGGTCGTAAGTACGCGCTGGCCGGCAGGATCGAATGCAGCGGCAATGATGAGAGAGTTACTCGGCGGATGGCCTCGCAGCGTCGGAACACCAGAGGAAAACTTTCCCTTGGGCGTTTCATGCTCATACACTCGTTTCTCGAATTGCACCAGCTCCTTGCCGGTGGCGACTTTCCAGATGTATAGATCTTGACCCGCCCTGGTCAGAAGTCGCCGGCCATCGGGGCTGAAACACAGCGCCACTCCACTGCGAGGCAACGCGCGCACCGCCCGGTTTCGATCCAGGGCGGCCAACAGCGTGTTGTTCGCCAAAAGACCTGGATGGCGCTCGGCGCCTTCGATGGCGAGGAGCAACGCGAGCGGTTGGTTGCTGGGCCGCACGAGTTCGGATTGCAACAACAGACGCAAGCCTTCGCTTCCACGGAGGGCCTTGGCCGTATCCTTCTGAGCTGCGACTGCCGCCGCTTCCTTCTGCTGAGCATCCCATCTCGCCTCCGACGCTTCCTGGTATTGTTCGACCCACTCGTAGTTGGCGCGAATGATGGTGATCTCCCAACCGATCAACAGCAACCCAATGATATTTACGACGATAAGGGCCACCTTGTACCGCTTGGCGATCCGTTTGAGTCGATACATCAGGCTTGGCGGTCTCGCTTCCACTATCTCGTCCTTGAGATACCGGTCCACGTCACGGCCTAGCGAGGCTGCACTGTCGTAGCACCGATTACGCTCCTTCTCCAGCGATTTCATCACAATCCAATCGAGTTCCCCTTTCAACTCCCGGGCCAGTTTGTCCGGCAGCGCCCCCCTTGCGGCGGCGATAGTGGCGCGGGCCTCGATTGTGCTCAGCTTGATTGACACGCGCAGTGATGTTTATGCCTTGGGCGTGTTGCTGTACGAACTGTTGACAGGTGTCACGCCGCTCGACAAATCGCGTTTCAAGGAGGCAGATCGTCCGATGCCCGAAATCATGCCCATAGAGGCAAAAAGACTAGAATCCTTCGCCAAGTTCTTCAAGAGCTACATGAATGTTTGGTCTATTTTGGCCGCGGCACTGCCGATTCCCGTCCCACCGAATCCATATTTCAGAGCGTCCACGGCATTTGGCTTTTTATCTTTTACGTGGCAATTTTTGTGTTTGCGGAAGCGGCATTTGCGCTCATGGCCATGCGTGAGTATCTTCAAGACCTGCTCGGCCAAACCGACACCGACCTGATTCTTGGCAAGCGAGTTGGTGCAGATGTGCTCGAGAAAATCACGCTGAGGCAAGTCACGCCCGGCGGTCCGTAATGAAATCTAATATTGCAGACACCTGGATCGAGAGCCGCGCGTGAACCCAGCTGACGAGCTCGTGGATGTGATTGATGAGGCCGGCAACACGGTCGGGGTCGTCACGCGCCGGCAGATGCGCGAACAGCGACTGCCGCACCGGTGCACTTACGTGCTCGTCTTCAACTCGGCCGGCGAGCTGTTCCTCCACCTGCGCACCGCGACCAAGGATGTCTTTCCGGGCCACTGGGACGTGTGCATTGGCGGCGTGCTCGCTGCCGGCGAGACGTTCGATCAAGGCGTGCGCCGCGAGATCCAGGAGGAGCTCGGTATCGACGCTGACGCGGAGCGATTGTTTCCGATCGACTATGCGGATGAGGCGACGTTCGCGCATGGCATGGCGTATCGTCTCGTGCACGATGGGCCGTTTCGTTTGCAGGTCGAGGAGATCGTGCGCGGCGAGTTCGTGCCTGTCGCGGAAGTGCTCGAGCGGATCGGCCGCGATCCGTTCTGTCCGGATGGCGTGAGGGTGCTGGAGCGACATCTCGCCGCCGGCGACATCGCGCGCTGATCACCGGACTTCTCGATCACAGTATCGCTTGGGAGCGTGTCTCCGACATGGAAACGCCGATGGCCGCAGCGAATTTTCGCAGGACTATCACTCAGCTTGTTATGGAAAGAAATGGCCTCGCTTTAAGTTATCAACGAATCTAGCCCAATCGTAACGGCATTCCTTCAAGATCGCGTCATGCTTTTTTGATCGTCCGCGATACTCGTTGCACCAGCTAGACGGGCCTTCGCGCTGCTCGGCAAACCAGCGAATTGCTTCGGCATAGTCCTCGCTGAATTCAATCGTCCGGTGCGACCTGTGCCGGAGACATTCTTCAAAGCCATGCCCCAATTCGTGAGCAATCGCGCCGGGCTCGCAGCCCACGTGAATATAGATGTCCCCGACTTCTTCACTGATACCGCGCCACCACGCTCCTCCTGGATGGCCTATGAAATGAAATTCACGCACGCGTTTCCACTTGAAGCTGTGGGTCTCAAGGTCATCCAACAACGATTTCGTAACATCGTGGTATGACACATAACCACTCAGCTCCGCTCGGGACCATCCCATAGTTTCTCTCCTTGATTATTCTTAACCGGTCGCAATGTCAGCACGAAGATCAGGCGTCAAGGTTAAAGGGCTCGATCAGCGTCGCCCCGTGGTTCTTGACCTTCCCCACCGCTTGCCCAATCGGAAACGCGACCATCTTCGACGCGTTGAACGGCCGCAGCAGCTGGGCCATGCTTTCGGGATCGGCATCAGGATCCATCCAGGCCAGCGCATCGGCGCCTTCGATCCTGATACCGCTTTGCGTACGGTCCAATCACGAGCATGTGCCGGCGGCCGCGGACGGCACTGAGGGAACGTCCCGTCTGCTGGGCGACGTCGCTATCTCTCATCGTTCCCAGCAGAGCATCTTCGCCCCCGGTCCACGCCGGGCCCGCGGCTGGTGGCCAGGTGCCGCGCAGTTTGTGGGCCGCGCTCATGTTCGCGCACGCTTCCGCCGTCGGCTTTCTTCCCTTGAGCTTTTGCCTCACCGCGTCGACGACATGCTTCGGCCTGGCACGGCCGGTCAGTGCCGCCGAGATCTTGGCCGCGCGCTCCGGGCTCTTAATTAAGCGTGCGGGCCTGGAGTCTTCTCGCCAGCGGACTTCCGAGTGAATCGGGCGAGAGCCGAGACAGCAACTTGCTTGTGCCAAGGTTCACCGGATCGACGCCGAGTATCCGGCACCAGAGGGTAGCGTAATACTGGCTCACGCCCCACCAATGCTGAATGGCTGCGCCGCTTTCGATCTTCACGGCGCGGACCAGGTCTCTGCAGAGGATCGGTGCCGGCCGGCGGTCGTCCTCCCTGATCCAGGTGAACGGCCACGGGATCAAGCCGTCGCTGATGCCGCGCACTGTCACTTTTCCGCGGACTTCACAGCGTAGCTTGCCGCCGATCCGGCAGCGCGGCATCTGGTAGGTGCCGGCGATCAGCTTCACTCGGTCGTGTTCTTGCATGGTGGAATTGGCAGGTAATCGGGGTGGTCGTCTTCGCGATTACGGCTCCTACCCAGATCAGCAGCGCCGATATTTCACCTTGCGCGACGCCCGCAATACTTTGGCGGTGGCGACGAACGTCAGCGGCCTCGAAGGCCAGATATACGCGGGCCTGGAATCTCTCACACAAAATCTTTTCGAGCGGCCCTGGCAACGTGATGACAGCGCCGCCATGCGGATCGAGCGCTGTCTGATCGACGCCAACTGGGGCCAGTCAACTGACGTGGTCTATCAGTTTTGCCGGCAGTCTAGGCACGCGTCCGTGGTTATGCCGAGCCACGGCAAATTCGTCGGCGCCTCAAGTCAGTGCCTGACCGAGCGGGAAAGGAAGCCGGGCGAACGGTTTGGGTTGAATTGGGTGATTCCATTGTCAAAAGAACGGCGTGGCATTCAGTACATGGTTTACGACACGAACTACTGGAAGAGTTTCATCCACGCCCGTCTGGCTGTTGCCATGGGCAATGCGGGGTGCCTGTCACTCTTCGGTGATAATACCGAGTTGCACCGGATGTTCGCCGAGCACTTGAGCGCCGAGTATCGCGTGCCAGTGACCGGACGCGGCCGGATCGTGGACGAATGGCGAATGCGCCCGGAACACGGCGACAACCATTGGTTTGACGGTGTCACTGGCTGCGCCGTGGCAGCGTTGATGCAGGGGAGCAATCTCGAAGGCGTCCGCCCCGTGCAACGGCCGGGAAAAACGCGCTATGTGGATTACTCCGAGCTCTATCGAGAAGCGCGGGGGCTGGCATGAGGAAGCTGCAGTCCGTATGCCTCGCACCTATCACGGCTACCATACAGGCCCAAGAGATGTTCCGGACGGACGGATGTCTTTGCCGCCTTGTGCCAATCGGTGACGGCTTAGATCGTGCCAGCGCGGATATAGGAATGGTTAGACGAGTTGTACACTCAGGCCCCACGATGGACGATTTCGGGAACGAAGCGAAGAATACTCATCGCGCTGGAGACATAATCTGTCAGGCCTGCGGCGCACCGGCGGATGGAACGTGCACGGCCTGCGGAAAGTTCTATTGTCAGATCCACCGAGATGGGGTGTGCTCCAGGTGCTATGATGCCTACCGAGTCGTGTTCGGGATTCAGGCCGTGGGATTGGCCGCAATTGCGGTCATCATCGCTTGGATGGCACATGTCATTGCCACGCCGGTGCCTGGCGAGGTTGAGCTTTTGGGTCGGCACGCCGCGCGCGAAGCCGGCGGCCTGGCGTGGATCATGTGGGCACTTGCAGTGATGGCGGCACTGGTGAGCCTGATCCTGTTCTGGCTTGCCGGGCGTCCGTTTCCTCCCGTTCGGCAGACGGAGGGGCCTGAGACCCAGCGACTCGGTTCCGATGGCGTGCGGTCTCGCAATGACGACGGTGCATTCAAGGCGACAGATGATGCGTGATCCCGATGTGCATTCTCCAGCGGCGCCAGGATCGGTCAGCCGGCTGATACCAAACTTGATGGACGGCGACCGACAGGCGATGCAAACGCTGTGGGAACGCTATTTCCAGCCGCTTGTGCGCCTGGCGCGTGGCAGGATGCAGTCGGCCCGCCGCGTGGCCGGCTCGGAAGACATCGCGCTCGAAGCGTTTCTGGAGTTCTGTCATTGCCTGGCCCGTCCCGATGCCGAGCGGCGCTTTCCGCAGTTGCAGACACGCGAACAGGTCTGGAAGCTGCTCGCCTGCTTTACCATCCGCACAGCGTTCGACCAGAATCGCAAGCACGCCCGGCGCGAAAAGATCGTCGCCGGCGAATCGGCTCTGGGCGAAGAGGGCTTCGCGCCGTTCGCCGGCCGGGAGCCTGCGCCAGAGTTCTCCGCAGCCGTCCACGAGTTGCTCGAACAGCTTCAGGATGAGACGCTGCGGACCGTGGCGTTGCGGAAGCTCGAAGGATTCAGCGTGGCCGAGATCGCCCAGGAACTCGATTGCTCCGCCAGCACCGTCGAGCGTAAGCTGCGCGCGATTCGATCCATCTGGAAGTCCTCCGAAGGCAAATGATGAGCCACGCCCAATCGCTCGCGGACCTGTCGGACGCCCAGGTCCGTGCGCTGGAGAAGCTGTGCGACGATTTCGAGCACGCCTGGCGCGATGCCCTGCGCACCGGCACGCCGCGCCCACGGCTGGAAGATGCGCTTTCCCAGGTTGACGGGCGGACACGCTCCCTCGCGCTTCGGGAGCTTGCCCTGGTCGAGCTCGGCCAGCGCCGCCAGCACGGCGAGAAGCCTGCGCCGGCGGATTATGCCGATCGGCTCGACGAGGTTGCTCGCGTCTTCAACGCCTTGTTGACGGACCATCGAGAAGCAGCGCGAGTCGATGCATCCAGCGAACCGCCAGGCGACGCGGAACACGCGCCGGCGCCCGACAGCATTCCCGGATATCGCCTGGTGCGCCGGCTTGGCGACGGCGGCATCGGCGATGTCTTTCTCGCCATCCAGCTCTTCTCCACGCCGGACGACGCCCTGCGCACCGTCGCTCTCAAGGCGATTCGGCCCGAGATGCTGACGTCGGCCCGGCATCGACTCATCATGGAGAACGACATCCGCATCGCCGCCTTGCTCGATCATCCCAACATCGTCCGCATCCTCCACGTCGGCCCGGCCGACGGCGTCCTCTATTTCACGATGCCGTTCTTCAAGGGAGGCAGCCTGGCGGACCGGATCCAGCGCAAGCCTCTGCCGGCGCTGGAGGCGGCTGCGCTCCTGGTGCCCGTGGCGCAGGCGGTCGCGTATTTGCATGGCCAGCCAACGCCCGTGATCCATCTCGATCTGAAGCCGGGGAACATCCTGCTCGACACGGATGGCAAGCCCCACGTTGCCGACTTCGGGCTGGCGAGGCTGTTGCGGTCCGGCGACGGCAAGCAGGTCACGGTGCGGCCGGGAGGCACGCCGGAGTACATGGCGCCCGAACAGTTCGAAGGCTGGGTCAGCCCGGCCTGCGACATCTATGGCCTGGGGGCGATCCTGTACGAGATGCTGACGGGCCGGCCACCGTTCGTCGGTGCGACCTGGGGGGAGACGATGCGACAGGCCCGCGACCAGGACCCGGTGCCGCCGCGTGCCTTGAATGCGACCGTCGATCGCGGACTAGAAGCGATCTGCTTGAAGTGCCTGGAGAAGAAGCCGGAACATCGTTATGCGACGGCGACGGAACTGGCGGAGGACCTCGAACGCGTGTTGCGCCGCGAGACGCCGAAAGCGCTGAAGGTCGCCTGGTCCGAGTGGCTGATGCGGCACCTCAATCACGAGATCCATTTCGAGGCGGCCGGCGCCTGGAGCATCGCGCTGTTGTGGCAAGCGATCCTGTCGCTGCCGGCGCATCTGAGCGTGTACGGATTCCTGGCCCTGGATAGCCCGGCGCCGGTTTATTGGTTCTGGCTTTTGATCTTGTTGCCGATTGCGGAGTGGGTGCCGTACCTGGTGCCTCGGCAGGAGCGCCGCTACGACCCGCGCGAGCGCGAGATCCTGCTTTTGTGGGTGAGCGTTTGCGTGGCCAAGGCGATCATCTTCGGCCTGACGTGCCCGCTCTGGGGCGCGGTCCGCCCCGACGATGTGTATCGCTTCTTCCCCGCGTCCATGGCAATCAGCGGCCTGATGCTGTGCCTGGAAGGCCGGCTGTACATGGGAAGGCTATATATCTTCGGATTGTTAGACTTTTTCTGTTCGATCTTGATGGCAATTTGGCTGCCCATAGCGCCGCTACTCTTTGGTATCTGGAACTCGACCGTCCTGTTGTGGATGGCCTGGCACATTCGTCGCCGAAAAGTTAGCCCTGGCCGCTGAAATTTCCGGAAAAGTTGACGGAAGCCAGCAATCTGGCGCGGATTTCTGAATAAATCTCGGAGAACGTCATGACTCGCATACTCCTCGTCATCTTGGGGTCCCTGGTCCCCCTATCGGCATGGTCCCAGGACGGGTCTGTTGTGCCGATGGCCACTGATCC
Organism: Gemmataceae bacterium; assembly: GCA_035656475.1. Taxonomy (GTDB): domain Bacteria; phylum Planctomycetota; class Planctomycetia; order Gemmatales; family Gemmataceae; genus SIAQ01. The sequence goes on from DASRSQ010000013.1 coordinate 14,551, forward strand.
CGAGCTCGCGCAACTGGAAAGGTCGAAACGCGCTCTCAAGGACGAAATCGATAAAGCGAAGGCCGAGTTGGCTCAAGCCAAGGCCACAGCGGAGGGCATCATTGCCAAGGCGAAAGCCGACGCCGCACGCATCCAGGACGAGGCACGCGCCAAGGACCCAGAATTGTACCTGTTTTTGAAAAAGATCGACGCAATGAAAGAGCTTCTGCGCAGCAACAAAACCATCATTCTCGTGCCATTGCCTGGAAAGACCTTGCCCAAGGAAGCAGAATTCTTGTGGGATTTTCTAAAGCCGTTCAAGCAAACTGCCCCAGCCAAGAAAACAGACATGACGAAGAAGGACACGAATCGATCCGAGACAATCCGAGAGCTATGGCGTCAGGAACTCGGCGGTGTAATCCGGCAAATGATCGAGGAGAACCGTTTGCAGATACTAGAGGCTGACACGGTCAGTTCACCCCTGCTGATTCCGATGCAAGTGCTGCCCAAGAAGAATTGATCGATTTCCTCGATCACTTTCTGATAGGCGACAGTATCTACTAGTAAAAATAACGGGTAGTAATTGGACCACACCAACTTGGGCGGCGGCTGGGCGACTTGCCTGTACGGAGGTTTCATGCGGCACGCGATAAGCGTCGTCTGTCCACTGACAGTATTGCTGGCCGGATGCACCAAAGAGACAGCCAAGGTTGCAAATCGCCAGAACGAGAGGCCGAAAGCGGCAGTCATCGTGCGTCTGCAGGAACCCGCACCACCACCGATGGAGCCCAAGGCCGATCCGGAAACCGAGGTGGAGCGCTGGCTTTTCGTGTTGCAAGACCGGAAGCATCCGGATCGCGGTCGGGCGGCGGAGGAGCTTGGCCGGCTGGGCCGGCGCGCCAAGAAGGCCATTCCCGCCTTGGCAGATGCCCTTGATGTGCCTTTGGCTTTTCCTCTTTGGAAGCAAAGGCATCCAGGTCAGAACGAGCAACAGCATGCTGCTGCGGTTGCCCTTCACCAACAGGCAAGAGATGCCCTGATTTCCATTGGACCGGAATCCGCCAGCGCACTCATTGCTGCCGTTCGCGCCGATCGCGAGGTTAAGCCTCAGGGCGTATGCACTTTCCGATCGGCGGTAGAAAGCGCATTGCTGCAGTGGAGTCCCGAGATCCTTCCGGTGCTTCTGGATGCCGCCGCCGAGTGGGATGTGGATCACCATCGCGATCCCTGTCTCAAGGTACTCGTCCGACTGGGACCTGAGGCAGTTCCCGAACTGCGCAAAGCGTTGCATGACAAACGGCCGGCACTACGGGCTCGGTCGGCAGCGTTGCTTGGAGATCTCGGGCCAAGAGCGGCAGCGGCGGCAGGAGAAGTGCGCGAGGCCCTCCAGGATCCCGATCCCAATGTTCGCCTCGCCGCAGCCTATGGCTTGTGCGACCGGGTCGTTGACGATCGCGAGCGCGCGTTTCCCGTCCTCCTGACATTGTTTCAGGAAGAGGCTCCATTGACGCCGCGGCTGCTCCGTCTGACCGGTTTCAGCTTTACCTTGTCCCCGTGGCCGGTCCTCGCGGGACGGGCGGCGCACTTCGATGATTGGTATTGGAGCGCGGAGTCGCACCAAATCATGTGGGCGCCAGGCCCCCACCCCCAGCACCGCTGCCAGGTCGCTGGCAGATTGCTCGCAGAGTACGGGCCGAAAGCCGAGGCGATCCTTCCCCGGCTTGCCGAATGGGTCGAGCATGCCCCGCCTCGGTGGCCGCCGTGGTCCGGCACGGTCTGCGCGATGGGACCCACAGCCAAACGCCTGGCGCCGTCCCTGGTGGGCATTCTGCAGCGTGCAACCGCAGCCGAACGTGAATGGGATAGCATTCGCCCGGTGTGGCATGCCCTCGAATCGATGGGGCCTTCCGCCGCGGCAGATCCGAAAACCATTCCAACCCTGGTTGCCATGCTGAAAGAGAATCCCGAGTCAACGGCAATACCAGTGGCGTTACGTTACATCGGTCCTGATGCCGGCGCACTTGCCGCTCCGCTGCTCAGCGACATGCTTCGGCACAAGAATGCCGAAGTGCGCTGGCGGGCGTTCCAGACGCTGTCCGTAGTTGCGCCCGTTCGTGCGGTCGAGGCAGTTCCCGCGCTCGCTGGATTTCCAACTCCATTCAAGGATTCTCCGAAGCGCCTTTCTTCAATTCATTGGTGCATGGGTCTACCGGATAGTGAAGAAAGCAAGGTATGGCACGACAGTCGTGCCTTCGACGCTTACACCGCGGACCTGACAAAAGCTATCAGGGCGCTTCGCCCCAAGGATCGAGATGCCATTCCGATCCTGGCTGGATTCCTGCATCGCAGCACCCGTGCCCAATCCACGGAGGTACTGGCGTTTTTCGGACGTCTCGAACCGAGTGCGGCCGGAGACGTTATCCCCGTCGCGCTGGAGCACATCGCCACCGACCGTGAATCGGTGGCATACTGCATCGAACATTTCGGGGTCAACGCCGCCCCGGCACTGGCAGACGCGCTCAAGAGCAAATCGCGAGGCGTTCGCGAATTAGCGGGTGAATCACTCGGTAAGCTTGGGCCTGACGCCAAGACGGTGGTGCCGGCTGTTCGGGCCGCACTTAACGAAGTTCCCGAGCAGGATCGTCTGCCCGCAATTGAAGTTCTCGGTCGGATTGGCCCTGACGCCCGCGAAGCAGTGCCGGACCTGGTCAAGCTGGTCGGAGGAGGACAGCAGGACTTGACGGTGGATGCAGAAAGGACCTCCGCAACCGTCGCACGCGCCCTCGGGCGAATCGGCAAAGATGCCGTGCCGCCACTCATCGAGGCCCTCAAGGACACCGATCCCCGGATCCGCGCCGGCGCCGCGGCAGCCTTCGGCCGCATCGGGCCCGATGCAAAGACTGGGGTCGTCCACTTGCTGCGGCTCCGGGACAGCACGCAGGAACCCGTCGCGGTACGAGACGCTGCCCGCAAAGCACTCATCGTACTCGATCCCGATTGATTCCCAGGGGTCTGAGTTCCGGTTATTGTCACGCTCGCAGACGAGGCCTACTGCCATTGTCTAGAGGGGAAAGTCGCAACTGGCGCCTGTCACTGCAATAGGCCGGCGCCGTGCGCATCTATAGAGCGACCGTGGTCCATGTTTCTCGGAGCATTTGCGATGAACTGCTTTCTGATGATTTCATTGCTGTTGACCCAGCCGCAAGACGCAAAGACCACATTCCCGCCCGCGCAGGGCGCGCCCGAACTCAAGGCGATGAAGCCAGGGCAAGATTCAGCACTGACTCCCGCGCAAGCCGAACACGCTGCGAAGCTGATCCGAGATCTCGAATCAAGCAAGTACCAGGTGCGTCAGGAAGCGACGGCCGAGTTGAAGAGGTTGGGCCCGGCGCTTGTGCCTTTGTTGATGAAGGTCCGGACCAATCCGCCATCTCTCGAAACGCTTTGCCGAGTCGAAATGATCTTGCGCGAGATCATGCCTGTGCAAGCAGAAGCCTCGGCCGGTGCACGTAGCTTCTTTGGGATTATCAAAGTGAATGCCGGCGATACGATGCCGAATCGGCCTTTAGTCCATGGTACAGACCACGCAAAGAAGCACGACAGGAACAACGATTGGCAGAAAAAGTCCCCCTTGAGCACGCCGAAAAAAGATCAGCCCTACGACGAGGACAAGCGAATC
>DASRSQ010000014.1:0-2038 GCA_035656475.1 Gemmataceae bacterium
GATCCGATTGTCGAATTTGTCGTGGACGAGGTTCACCATCGTCTCGTTCAGGTGATGCATCGGTTCCTCAAACGCACGAAGCGTCTGGCGTCCGACGAGTCCTGCGGCAGCAACCCCGGCAATGCCAAGAAAGCCGAGGACGGCCCCCCACGCCCCGCCGGCCACGGTTGCCCCCAGCGCGCTACAGGTCAGCAGGAAAGCGGCCTGCAGCGTGATCAACGTCGTCATGCGCGCCCGCATGGTCCGTGTGAACAACCCGAAACGGTCGAAGAACGATCGCTTGCGGATGATACCGGCATCGATCCGGTACGGGTGCCGCCGCTTTTCGCGAATGGCGGCATAAACTTCCTCCGCCAGCGCGCGCTGGTCGGCAGCAAGCCTGGTGCGGATCGAGGTATAGCCGCTGACCTGCCCATTCGTACGGATCGGCGAGGCGGTCGCAAGCACCCAGTAGAAACCACCGTTCTTGCGGCGGTTCTTGATCGCGCCGACCCAGGGCTTCTCGGCCTTCAGCGTGTCCCAGAGATTTTCGAACGCCTCCGGCGGCATGTCCGGGTGGCGGACGATATTGTGCGCCTTGCCCATCAATTCCTCGGACGTGAATTCCGCAGCGTCGATGAAGTCCTCGTTGACGTAGGTGAGACGGCCCTTGAGGTCGGTCCTCGAAACGATCAGCGTCTCATCGGAAACGGGATATTCTGCATCGGTAACCGGAAAGTTCTTGCGCACGGGGAAACTCGTCGATCTGCTGGGGTTGAGGCAAGCGTTGCACCCGATGCACTGCCATGGCGCGATTCGCGAAGAATTGCGTGAGCAGAAATCGGTAGCGTTATCCTCAAAAGCTTACCTGGGAAGAACGCATATCGAGCCTGGTGGCAACTCGGGCAAGTGAACCATCGCGGATGGCACCTTCTGTGGCTTACCGGGATTCAAGCTCTAAAGCGTATCGAAAACACAATAGGACAATCCGGTTAAAAAACGGTGGTTGGCAGCTATGCGAGCGGGCTTGACCGTTTTGCAAAGGATCACGACATCTCAGCCACTCCTCCCGATTGTCGATGGACATGGTTGATCACCCTCGCCGCTTTCAGGACAGCAAATCAACCATCAGCATATCACTTCGCCGCTGGTGTTGTCGTATCGAGGCGATAGCTGGCATGGCAGGCGACGCACGCCGATAGCTGTGTGCCCAGACTTGCGAGCAACTGCTCACGACTCGCGCCTGACTCCGCTGTGGCGGCAATCTCGTCAAAGCGCCTGTGGACGCTAAGCCCGAGCCGCTTGAACTCGATCGGCAACTTGGCCATCAGTGCTGGATTGACGTCGGCGGCCGCTGCCATGCCGCTCGCACGCGCCGCCTTCGCAACCCGCTCCATGTCGCCTGCCTTCACCCCGTCAACCACGACCTGCACGGTCTCAAGCATGCTGCGCATTTCGGCGAGAACGAGATCGCGCTCGTCCGACGCCAACAGAACAGCCGTGCGCCCATCGGGCGCCACCCGCGTCTGGCCGCGAATGAAGAAAAAGATAGCCACGCCAATGGTAACAAACCAAAGAGCAATGGCCGCAACGGACAGCACACGCGTACTCATGGGATCGTTCTCCTCGCCGCCCAGCGGGCAGCCGCGGTGCTGCAGCCCACATTGCGTCATAGAGCAGATGCAGGTTTCCATGCTTTGCTCTTGCGCAAAGTCGGCGGTCCGCTGGATGACGAGCAACGCCGGGCTGCTCCGGTTCGCAGATCCGGGAGCAGCCGTGTTCTCTATCCCTGCTAGTGAAAATTTTAGTTTGGCCAAAGGTGATATGCAGGCATATCACTGCGACGCTGCCTTCCCGACAGAAGCGCGCGCCCAAGCGAAAGATGGTTCTCCTGAACACGCGGACGGTGGCGCGACGAGGCGGCTCGTTGAGACATCTATTTTAATCAGCGACACCGACCCGGTGACGGAAAACCATTTCGCCGCCCTTCCAAGCCGTGAACACCAGGATCAGCACGACCAGGCCCGAAAGAACCACGCCGGTCGGAACGACCGCTGAG
>DASRSQ010000015.1:0-4477 GCA_035656475.1 Gemmataceae bacterium
TGCCCGCATCGGTGCAGGGGCCGGCATGGCGCAAGGCGCTATGGGAGCGATTCCGCATCGAGGCGCCGATCGTCGAGCGTCCGGAGGGATTGCTGTTGCGCATCTCGACGCATTTCTACAACACGGAGGAAGAGATCGATCGCATCGCCCAGGCGACGAAGACGTTGGTCGCGGAGAGCGGGTCGTAAGGATTTTGCGACGATCTCGCGTAAGGTTTTCCGTGGGGCAGATGTTATAATGACAGTGTCACCCTGGATCTCTCCATAATGGATAAGCGATGACACCGTACAGTTCCCTATGCGACGATTTTGGCATCTACGCGTACGTGAACACGAAGATGGATCTTCCCTCGAATCGCGAGACAGTCCTGCATTTCTTCAACAGCCTGCAAAAAACGTTTCCGATGCTCACCGACTTCGAGGCACGCGGCAGCAACGAATACGTGCTCGAAGAGGACCGCGAACAGGGAAGTTATCGCTGGATCGGCCTGGAACCGCGACGCTTTGCCTCGGGTTACGTGAATCCACCTAGCCTGGAAGCCGCCGACGCCCAGCACGAGCGCGTTCTGGAGATCGCGCCGTATCATCTCGATTTCGGCTCCCTCGACTGCGAGGCGCTCGACGTTCTCTTCACCTTCGATTTTGTCTACTCGGGCAATCATGACGAGATCGTCGCCGAGGCGCTCGGACTGCACACGACGCTCGAACCGCTGCTGCAGGCGACGGGCACGAAGGTGATCGGCTACGAACCGTCGCTGATGCTGGCCCTCGACGACACGTGTCGGCTGCAGTGCCGGCTCAACATCGAGACGCGCACGAACGCGTATCAGATCCGCACCAATAATTTCCCGCAGGTGCCGATCACGGTCTTCTTCACGGTGCGCCAGTACTGGGCGAGGCAAGCAGGCAAGGGTTTCCACGAGGGTTACCAGAACCAGCGCAAGATTTGCCAGGAGCTGGTGGACCAATATGTCATTCCGAACGTGATCAAGCCATTGAGCCAAACGATTGAGAATCGGCGTTAGATTTATTACCCACGAGTCCGCGATGATGCCGCGAATCATTTTGCTGGCGGGCCTCGTCTTCACCCTGGCGCCGGCGCTGGCGAGCGCCGATCACTGGTCATTTCAACCGCGCACGCGGCCGGCCGTGCCCGCTGGGAAAACGTCAAATCCGATTGATGCGTTCATCCTGGAAACGCTGCGCAAAGCTGGGCTCAAGCCGGCGGACGAAGCCGATCGCGCAACGCTACTGCGCCGCTTGGCGTTCGACCTGACCGGTCTGCCACCGACGCCGGAAGAGGTCGCGGCGTTCATTGCAGACACGTCGGCCAATGCATACGAGAAGCAAGTCGATCGGCTGCTCGCCAGTCCGCGCTACGGCGAACGCTGGGGGCGGCACTGGCTCGATGTCGTTCGCTATGCCGAGTCCGAGGGCTTCGAGTATGACCGCTTTCGGCCCGGCGCCTGGCGTTATCGCGATTATGTCATCAAGGCGTTCAACGATGATCGACCGTTCGACAGCTTTCTGCTCGAGCAAATCGCCGGCGATGAAGTCGATCCGGGCAATCAGGAGGCGCTCGTCGCCGCGGGATTTCATCGACTGGGACCGGTGCGGCGCAACGCGGGCAACAAGCTCGTCGCGTTCAGCCGCAATGAAGTTCTCACCGAGATGACGGATGCGATCGGCGCCGTCTTCCTCGGCCTGACGATGGGCTGCGCTCGCTGCCACGATCATCGCTTCGACGACATCAGCCAGAAGGATTACTATCGGCTGCAAGCCTACTTTGCGGCCACGCAAGAGCACAATCTTGTGCTTGCCGACGCGAAAGCGCAGGCCGACTGGCGCACGCGCACGGACCGGATCCAGGCCGAGATCAAGCAGTTGCAGAAGGCGCTGGAGGGAAAGGAGAACAAGAAGGTCGAGGCCGAGATCCTGGAGTTGCGTCGCAGTTTGCCGGCGCCGCTGCCGACGATCAGCACGGTCAAGCATGGCGAACGCACGCCGATCCACGTGCTCAAGCGCGGCGACGTCGAGCGGAAAGGGGTCCTGGTCCGTCCGCGGCCGCTCAGCGTGCTGGTGCCGAACGATCCGGATGAATTCCCGGGTGAGGAGGCGAAGCCGCGGACCATGCTTGCGCGCTGGCTGGCCCGCTCGGACAATCCGCTGGTGCCGCGCGTGTTTGTCAATCGCATCTGGCAGGGGCATTTCGGGAAGGGGATGGTCGCGACTCCCAACGATTTCGGCGTCAACGGCACACCGCCGAGCCATCCCGAGTTGCTCGATTGGCTGACGAACGAGTTCATTGCGAATGGTCGCCGCACCAAGCCGCTGCATCGCCTGATCGTCCTCAGTAGCACGTATCGGCAAGCGTCAACGCCAATCGATGCGGCTCTGGCCAAGAAAGCCGATCCGGACCATCGCCTGCTGTCGCATTTCCCGCGTCGCCGTTTGTCCGCGGAGGAGATTCGCGACGCAATGCTGGCGGTCTCCGGCAAGCTGAATCTGAAGTCGGGCGGCCCGAGCGTGATGGTCCCGGTCGAGGCCGACCTGGTCAAGTTGCTCTACGATCCCGGCCAATGGGTGGTCACGCCGGACGAGCGCGAGCATGATCGCCGTTCGGTGTATTTGGCGGTAAAGCGCAACCTGCAGATGCCGTTCGCGCGGGTGTTCGACCAGCCCGATGCAGCCATCAGTTGTCCGCGCCGCGAATCGAGCACGCATCCTTTGCAAGCGCTGGAGTTGCTGAACGGCAAGCTCTCGAACAAGCTCGCCGCGACGTTCGCCGAGCGCCTGCAGCGTGAGTGCGGCGACGATCATGCGAAGCAGGTAGACCTCGCCTTTCGCCTGGCCGCAGGCCGGGCACCGACAACGCGCGAGCGCGAACTGGGGCTCGAGTTTGTGCGGACGCAGTCGCTGCGCGAGTTCGCGGTGGCGATGTTCAATTTGAATGCGTTCTTGTATGTGGATTGATTGTTCTCCTGCATCGTGATGACGCCCGGGGTGAACGGATGGCTCTCTACACAAAGGGACCGGTTCAAACCGGTCCCCACATCCACCATGGCGACCGGTTGGAACCGGTCGCGTTTGAAACTGTCACTTCTTGGTGAACTCGTACACGACGCGCACGTCGCCTCCGGTCCCGGAGTAATAGCCCTTGAAGACGACGCGGTCATTCTGAACGCCGATCGCGAGCACGTCGCGGGCGGCAGGATCCTGGCTGGACCAGACTTCTTTGATACCCCTGTCCCCCATTTCCTTGGCGATTTTTGCGTCCACGCCCGGCTCGGCGACCTTGGGTAGCCATTGCATGCCGTAGTTGCCCTGGCCTCCCCACCTCTTATTCACGGAGGCGACGGAATCGCCCATCGCGATGGCGTCATAGTTTTTCTTGAGAAAACTGGATTTATTGTCCTTGTCGGTGGTTCCCGTCTTGCCGTCTTTGTCCTTCGTCTGGGCGACACCGTCCTTGGCTGGACCGGGTTTCGCATAGGTCCAGATGCCGATACAAGTGCCAGCCAAGCAAGCGAACAGCAGGAACCCGCCGCAACCGGCGCCGCCGAGAATCAACGGGAGATTGCTCTTCGCGGGCGCCTCCGGCTCCTTTTCGGGACGATCGTCTTTCTTCGGTTTGTTGGTGGGCATGACGAATTCTCCGGCTCATGATCGCTTGTTGAGATAAGTCTATAATAACCCTCGAATAAACGAGGAGATTTCTGGGAATCCAAATGAGTCCCCTCTCTCAAAATTACTCCCGTCGCTCCTTCCTGCAATCCGCCGCCTGCGGCATCGGCAGCCTCGCGCTCGCGGCGATGCTGCACGACGAACGGGTGCGCGCCAATCCGCTGGCGCCGCGGCGCCCGACGCGGCCGGCCAGGGCGAATGCCGTCATCTTCCTGTTCATGGCGGGCGGACCGAGTCATCTGGAGACCTTTGATCCCAAGCCGTTGCTCAATCGATTGCACGGACAGCGCCGGCCGGCGGAGTTCGGGCAGGCCAACTATCAGTTCATCCAGCCCGACGCCCGATTGCTTGGCAGCGCGCGCCGCTTCGCAAAATTCGGCCAGAGCGGTATCGACGTCTCCGATCTCTTCCCGCACACGGCTTGCCTTGCCGACGAGCTCGCCGTCATCCGTTCCTGCTATGGCGACAGCGTCGTGCATTCGGCGGCCCAGTACGAGCTGTTCACCGGTCGCTTGCAGCCGGGCTTTCCGAGCATGGGCTCCTGGCTTCTCTATGGCCTCGGCAGCGAAAGCCAGTCGTTGCCCGGCTACGTCGTGATGCCCGATCCGCACGGGGCGCTCGAAGCCGGGCTGCCGATGTACACCAACGGCTTCCTACCCGCGATCTATCAGCCGACGATGTTCGATTCGAACGAACGCCCGGTGCGCAACCTCGACCTGCCCGCCGGCGTTTCGATGAACGAACGGCGGCGCACGGTCGAGTTGATTCGCGCCCTCAACGAGGCGAACCCGACG
>DASRSQ010000016.1:0-3029 GCA_035656475.1 Gemmataceae bacterium
AGCGGCCGGACCTGCTCGTCATGCAGGAAGCAACCGAAGAAATGGAGGCGCTTCCGGGCCTCGTCGGCGGCTATTTTCATTGGGAGCCTTTGCCCAGTCGCATCCATGGGCTCGCAGCGTGGAGTCCGCATCCGCTTCCGCCGCCAGAGGTGCTGCCGCTCCCGGTTTCGAGAATGCCGGGCCGTCTGCCGCCGCGCTTTGCCCAGATTCTCCGGCTCGGCACCATCACCATCGCCAATGTTCATCTCTCGCACGGCCAGCTGCTCAACCGCTGGCAATTGCTGCGGATCATTCGCACGGTCGAAGGACCGGCCGCGGTCATTGGCGACTATAATGCCGTCGGCCCGACATTGCTCCCCGGCTTCAAAGACGTGGGGCCGCGTGAACCGACGCATATCGCGCAGAACGTCCTGGGATTTCGCCTGGACAGATGCCTCATCCGCGGCCTCGACTGCGCGGCGGCGCGAGCGTTGGAGCGAGGCCCATCCGATCATCGCCCGATTGCAATCGAGCTTGCCGCCGCGGACCAGGAGCGCGTCGCCGGCACCGGAGTCGAGCTTGCCAAGAGAGTGCGTCGGATAAGGCTGGACCCCGTGGCCCGATTTGCCGCCCAGCGCTCGCGAACGAAAAGAAGGGCTGTGCATTAGCGCAGCGTCGAATTCCACACAGAAATAGAATCGGAACGACGGTTGGCGCTTATAGCCTCCCGAAGCTTCCGTTGATCAGCGAGCGAAGGCTGAGCTTGGCGTCGCCGTGGCCGAATTCGCCATCGGCGCCCGCGAGGCGGGAAGTTCGACCTCGATCTCGAGCGTCGACATCCGATCGCCTCGCTGCAGCCGGACATGGATCTGGTCGCTCGCGACCTCGACGTACCTTCGAATGACTCCAAGAATATCTTTCTGCAGCAGCGGCAGGTAGTCCGGTTGCGTCCGGTCCTGACGCTCATGGGCAAGCACGAGCTGAAGCCGGTCTTTGGCAGTTTGCGCCGAATTCGGAGCGTTGGGGCGACGCAAGAACTCGAATAGTTTCATACAGCTCTCCACAGGAGTCGCTGAAGCAGGCTGCGCCGCTCGGGGCCGAGCACCCGCATTTCGATCTGTTCACCCATGAGGCGCGAAACGGCGTCGGCATAGGCCATGCCGGCATTGGAGCTTTCGTTCAGCACGACGGGCGTGCCAACATTCGACGCACTAAGCACCGTTGGGCTCTCGGGCACAATGCCGAGCAGCGGAATAGAGAGGATCTCGAGGATGTCCTCGACTTTCATCATATCGCCCCGCGCCACTCGATCCGGATCGTAACGCGTCAGCAGGAGGTGGGGCTTAACAGGGCCTTCTCCCTTTTCGGCGCGACGGGTCTTGCTGCTCAGGAGACCGAGGACCCGGTCGCTGTCGCGCACGGACGACACTTCGGGATTGGTCACAACCACCGCCTCGTCGGCGAAGTACATGGCGAGATGGGCGCCGCGCTCGATTCCAGCAGGGCTGTCGCAGAGGATGTAATCGAACTCGTTACGAAGTTCGTCGATCACCTTTTCAACACCCTCTCGAGTGAGCGCGTCCTTGTCGCGGGTCTGCGATGTCGGAAGGATTGACAGGTTGTCGAGGCGCCGGTCCTTGATCAAGGCCTGGTTGAGCTTGGCGTCTCCCTGAATGACGTTAATAAAGTCGAAGACCACGCGCCGCTCGCACCCCATAACCATGTCGAGATTGCGCAGCCCGACATCGAAGTCGATGACGACGGTCTTCTTCCCGCGTAGGGCAAGCCCTGCGCCGAGCGCGGCTGTGGAGGTCGTCTTGCCGACACCTCCCTTACCCGAAGTGATGACGATGATTTTGGCCACTCCGCGATCTCTCCTTATGATTGACGCTATTTCAGGGACCTGATGCGAAGCGTCCCGTCCTCGAGGAACGCCTGAACGCGCTGGTTTCGGAACGAAGATTCGATTGTGTCACTGGTCTTATAGAGACCGGCGATCGCAATCAACTCCGCTTCGAGACTTTGGCAGAAGATACGTGCTGTCGAATCTCCGTTCACGCCGGCAAGTGCCCGCCCTCGCATCCGGCCGTAGACATGGATATTGCCGCGGGCAATGAGCTCAGCGCCCGAACTCACGGAAGCAACGACGACGAGGTCGCCGGTATCCGCAAAAATTCGCTGTCCCGAACGCACGGGATCGGTAACGAGCAGAGCGCCGCTCGGTGGTTCTTGTGGTCCTTTGTCTTCCTTCGGGGCGCCCTCTCTCTTCTTATTGGCGTCGGGCGGCGTATCATAGCCGCCAGGGAGCGTGATCAAGCCCGCGGTCAGGGCAGCCCGATTCTGTTCGATCGTGCCGTTCTGCACGCCGATCAGCATCACCTTCCGTTTCCGCAATTCGCGCGTAAGGCCGATGAAATCGATCGAAGCGCCGATAGCGTTCGTGCGGTCGAGATCGAGCACGAAAGGGGCATCCGAAAAGAAATGCGGAGTCTGAGCCACGAGGGCGTCGACGGCCTGGAAGAACTCGGCGTCGGGACCACGCGTCATCTGCAACACGATCGCTGTGAAAAACCGGCCGCGGACCTGGAATGGCGCAACGGCCGTGCGATGCTTGTGGCCGTTCACGTCCGCTCGCTGCGAATTGGTCATAACTTATGCATTCGTGGTGTCTGCAAATTGTCTTAATCTGAGTCGCACCGCAAACGCTACAGACTTGTCGCGCGCACGCGTGGCTTTTTTGTGATCGGTGAACGAATCGCCGAGCGCGATCATTCGCCAGCGCCGATCAAGCTCGTCCAAACACTGCGAGGCGTGGACAATCGCGCTCAGTCGCATCCTTTCCGCCTTCGATCCTCGAAGCAATTTTCGCCAACGCGCCGCAAGTGTGGACGAGATCGCAATGCAATGACCACCAAATCGGAGTGTAACGGCGACTCACAGGCGCGGCCGTTATCCACAACCACCACGCAAGGGAGGATCGGATGCGAAACTCACTCACCGCCGCTCTCGCTCTCGGCGCGCTGTCGTTGTTGACTCAGAACGCCGCGGCA
>DASRSQ010000017.1:0-6775 GCA_035656475.1 Gemmataceae bacterium
GTGGGATACCGCCGTCAACGAGATCGGCGACAAGCTCATGCAGATTCGCGGCAAGTCGGGCGCGGAATCGGTTTACTGGATGGGCTCGGCCAAGATGACCAATGAAGGGTCTTACTGGTTCCGCAAGTTGGGCGCGTACTGGGGCACCAACAATACCGATCATCAGGCGCGCATCTGCCATTCAACGACCGTCACCGGCGTGGCCAATACGTGGGGCTACGGCGCGATGACGAATAATCTCAACGACATGCGCAACGCGAAAACGCTGCTGTTCATCGGCAGCAACGCCGCCGAAGCGCATCCCGTCGGCATGCAGCACATGCTGGAGAGCAAGGAGCTCAACAAAGGAAACTTCATCGTATTCGATCCGCGCATGACCCGCACGGCAGCTCATGCGACCGAATACGTGCGCTTCCGTCCGGGCACCGATATCCCCACGCTGTACGGAATGTTGTGGCACGTCCTCAAGAATGGCTGGGAAGACAAGGAATTCATCAAGCAGCGCGTCTACGGCTTCGAGGATGTGCGCAAGGAAGTGGAGAAGTGGAATCCGGAGGAATGCGAACGCGTGACCGGCGTTCCCGGCGCGCAGCTGGAACGTGTCGCCAAGATGTTTGCGACGGAAAAGCCGTCAACAATCATCTGGTGCATGGGCCAGACCCAGCATTCCGTCGGCACCGCCAACGTGCGTGCGAGCTGCATCGCGCTGCTCATGACAGGCAATATCGGCGCTCCCGGCACCGGCGGTAACATCCTGCGTGGCCACGACAACGTGCAGGGCGCGACCGACGTCGGTCTCGATATCGTGACGTTGCCGTTCTACTACGGCCTGTCCGATGCCGCCTGGCAACACTGGGCGCGCGTGTGGGAGACCGACTACGACTGGTTCGTGTCGCGCTTCGACGAAAAGAAGATGATGAACACGTCGGGCATCCCGCTGACCCGCTGGTTCGACGCAGTTCTTTTGCCGAAGGACCAGGTCGCGCAGAAGGACAACGTCCACGCGATGTTCGTGCAGGGCCACGCCAGCAATTCGATCACACGCATTCCCGAATCAATGAAGGCGCTGAAAGCGCTCGAGCTGCTGGTCGTAGCCGATCCGCATCCGACGACCTGGGCTTCGCTGGCCGTTCAGGCGGGACGCAAGGACAACACCTACCTGTTGCCGGTCGCAACACAGTTCGAGTGCAAGGGATCGCGGGTTGCCACCGGCCGTCAATTGCAGTGGGGCGAACAGATTGTGAAGCCGATCTTCGAGTCGAAGGACGACCTCGAAGTCATGTATCTGATCGCCAAGAAGCTCGGCTTCGCCGACAAGATGTTCAAGAACATCAAGGTCGAGAACAATCTGCCCTCGGCCGAGGACATCCTGCGCGAGATCAACCGCGGCTCGTGGTCAACCGGCTACTGCGGACAGTCGCCGGAGCGGCTCAAGGCGCACATGAGGAATCAGGCGAAGTTCGACCTGGTCACCACGCGCGCGCCGAAGGACGACCCGGAAGTCGGCGGCGACTATTACGGCCTGCCGTGGCCGTGCTGGGGATCGCCCGAAGTACGCCATCCCGGAACGCCGTTGCTCTACGATACGACCAAGAGCGTGCAGGACGGTGGCGGCACTTTCCGTGCCCGCTTCGGAGTGGAGCGAAACGGTGTGTCCTTGTTGTCCGAGACTTATTCCAAGGATTCGGAAATCAAGGACGGATACCCGCAGTTTACCTACGGCGTGCTGAAGAAGCTTGGCTGGGACAAGGATCTCACACCGGAGGAGCTCGCGACGATCCAGAAGATCGGCGGCGACAAGGCCGACAGTGTGTCGTGGTCGACCGACCTGTCGGGTGGAATCCAGCGCGTCTGTATCAAGCACAACGTCATGTGTTACGGGAACGGCAAGGCGCGCATGAACGCGTGGAATCTGCCGGATCCGATCCCGGTGCACCGCGAACCGATCTATACGCCGCGCGTCGAACTGGTGTCGAAGTATCCGACGTTGCCCGATGCCAAGCAGTTCAGGCTGCCGAACATCGGCTTCTCGATTCAGAAGAACGCCGTCGACAAAGGCATCGCGAAGCAATTTCCCCTCATCCTCTCGTCCGGACGCCTGGTCGAGTACGAGGGCGGCGGCGAAGAAACGCGCTCCAACAAATGGCTCGCCGAACTGCAGCAGGAGATGTTCATCGAGATCAATCCGGCCGATGCCAGTGCTCGCGGCATCAAGGACGGCAGCTGGGTCTGGGTGACCGGCGCTGAAAACAACTCCAAAGCAAAGGTGAAGGCGCTGGTGACCGAGCGCGTCGGCAAAGGCGTTGCATGGATGCCGTTCCACTTCGGCGGATGGTTCGAAGGCAACGACCTGCGCAGCAAATATCCCAAGGGGGCGGACCCCTACGTGCTCGGCGAGAGCGCGAACACGATCATGACCTACGGCTACGACCCGGCGACCGGCATGCAGGAGCCGAAAGTCAGTCTCTGTCAGATCAGAGCTGCATAAGGAGGCGGCACCATGGCTCGAATGAAATTCCTTTGCGACGCCGACCGCTGCATCGAGTGCAACGCTTGCGTCACCGCCTGCAAGAACGAGCATGAAGTGCCGTGGGGCATCAACCGCCGGCGCGTCGTGACTCTCAATGACGGCAAGCCGGGCGAGAAATCGGTATCGATGGCCTGCATGCACTGTACCGACGCGCCCTGCGCGGCGGTCTGCCCGACCAATGCCTTCTATACGACGGCCGATGCCGTGGTTCTGCATTCAAAGGACATCTGCATCGGCTGCGGCTATTGCTTCTACGCCTGTCCGTTCGGCGCGCCGCAATATCCGCGGGTGGGCAATTTCGGTTCGCGCGGCAAAATGGACAAGTGCACGTTCTGCGCCGGCGGTCCGGAAGCCGACGGCTCGAAGGAGGAATATGAGAAGTACGGCGCGAACCGCCTGGCGGAAGGGAAGCTGCCGCTTTGCGCCGAGATGTGCTCGACCAAGTCCTTGCTTGCCGGCGACGGCGACGTGATCGCCAAGATCTACAAGGAACGCGTGTCCAAGCGCGGTTACGGTTCTGGTGCTTGGGGCTGGCAGACCGCCTATCGCGAGTCGATCGCGACGTGACGGCAACCGGAAACCGGCGGTTCACGCGTACTTGACAGGAGGATGCCATGGCCAGGCTGTTCACGCGAATTGGGCTCTTCATCAGCGCGCTGGTAATTGTATTTGCAATGACAGCGGCGGCGCCGGCCTCGGCTCAGCAGCCGAGCCCGACCGATCCGCAAGCCAACGCGGTGACGGAGCAGCAACTGCTGCGGCAGCTTGATACGATCAAAGGCCGGGGCACGATTCCGGACGTGAAATCCTACGTGCTGGAACATCCCGCCGGGCGCGATTGGCGTGAATTTCGCACTGTCACGTTACGCTGGATCGGCGGCATTGCGATTCTTGGCACGCTGATCGGTCTGGTTGCCTTCTATCTCTGGCGCGGAATGGTGAAGATCGAGAGCGGACGTTCAGGCCGCAAGATCGTGCGCTTCAATGCCTTCGAGCGCTTCATCCATTGGATGACCGCGACGTGTTTTGTCATCCTTGCCATCACCGGGCTCAATATCAGCTTCGGCCGTCCGTTGCTGCTGCCGCTCATGAGTCCGCAAGCATTCACCGACTGGTCGCAGTGGGCGAAGTATGCCCACAACTATCTCAGTTTCCCGTTCACCATCGGCGTCATTGTGATTTTCCTGATGTGGATCGCCGGAAACATACCGAACAAGGTCGACATTGAATGGCTGCGGCGCGGCGGCGGTATCGTCGGTAACGATCACCCGCCGGCGTATCGATTTAATGCCGGCCAGAAGGCGATCTACTGGATTGTCGTAATTGGCGGCGGTCTGATTGCCGTGACCGGCTATGTGCTGATGTTTCCGTTCTACGGCACCGACATCAACTCGATGCAATACGCGCAGATGGTGCACGGCGTTGTGGCGATGTTGTTCGTCGCGGCCATGCTAGGCCACATTTACATCGGCACGATCGGCATGGAAGGCGCTTTCGAGGCAATGGGCGAGGGGACCGTCGACCTCAATTGGGCCAAGGAGCATCACATCCTCTGGCTTGAGGAGGAACAGGCCCGGACCGGTGCCAATGAGTCGAGGCAGCAGCCCCTCTCGACACCTGCAGAATAGCTGATCATTCGACAGGCGCGGGCGCTGCGCCCGCGTCATTTCCTGAGCTGCCCCGCCTTCGCGCATTCAGGCGTACATATACGCCGGCCGCAAGCTGCGTCCGCCGGCCGCTACGTCGCGCAGCCGGTATTAGCCACTGAGACGCACGCTGCTGGTAACGAAAGCCTGGTCAACTGTCTTTTGGAAGCCACCGAGAACGACGCTGCCGATCACGGCAATAACGGCAGCAACCACACATGCTGTGATAAAAGCCTTCATGGAATTGCCTCCCTCAAGCGCCCTCACAAATTATAGCACTTTTCCGGATGTAAACACGGTCATTGGTGCCGCAGCTGTAGACGCTGAATTGCATAGATTGCCCGTTTGAAAATAGGCCTCCCGTCCCGCAGGGGCGGACTCTGAGCGGCATTCTTTCTCTTCGACCCGTATCCGGTGGCAAGCTAATTCAGTCGAGCGTGCCTTCGCCGTTCGGAGCGAACAGAGCGGCGAGGGCATCGGCAGCCTCAGTAAAACAATTCGATCTGATGTGAGCGGGCTCACAGTCGCCCACGATGGCTGCGTGCTAACGCTGCGGCCAGCGTCAAGGAACGCGTTGCAGGAAATGGCGCCGTGCGGGGCCTCTGCATTGCAAACGTGCAGGCATGCAAACGCGAGGCCGCAATTGACTGGAACGCGACCGATGTAACGCTACCACCACCATGGAGGTAATCATGCGTAATGTGCTCATCGGATCCACCGCTGTGACGATTGCCGCCATCGTCTTGCTCAGCTTCGCGCTGCGGCACGTGCCGAACGCAACTGCCAAGCCGGAATCCGCAACCTCGGTCGACACCTATTCGATGCAGTCGAAGGCGAAAAATCTTCCGGAGCAAACCTTCGATGACTTGATTTGATGCCTGTCCGCGCCCCGTCGCGCGGGAAAAGGCACACGAATTTGAGCCATAGGTTGGCTGCTCCAGCTTGTGATTGTCTTGGGGCTCAGGCCATAGGCCGGGGCCCCGGGACAGATTCTCAAGATAGGGCCGCCCTGTGACGACACCCGCAGATCGCTCTTGGAGCCGATCACGGCGCCGTCAGCCGGAACTTCCCGATAGGCTGGCCAGCCGGCATCGCTCACGCTAGCTGACCCCGGATTTCGAACGCGCATCGCACAAGGCGATAACCGATCGCTTGGACATACCAATGTCCCGGCGTGTTGGTTCGCGCGGATAGATGCCGGGTGCCAGTCGGCGGACCGGGATTTTTTGGAGCGCATACCGGGCGACTCGACCGGGGCGCTGCAGTCCCGTAACATTGTTGCCTGCAGTCAACGGTCATAAAAAATCGCCGGGAGGACAATATGCCGTTTCGCCTATCGACCCTGCCGATGCTCGCTGCAGGAGTGTTTGCTTTTTCAGCCGCCGCCTATGGCGCCGACACGATCAAGGTCGGTGTCACCATCGCGCAATCCCCTCCGGGCTCCGTCTCGCAGGGCAAGCAAGTGAAGGATGGCCTCGAGGTCGCTGCCAAGTTGATCAATGATGCGGGCGGCGTGAATGGCCAAAAGATTGAGCTGATCTACGAGGACACGCAAGGCATTCCCGAAAAAGCGCGCGCCGCGGTGGAGAAGCTGATCACCCGCGACCACGTCGTGGCCGTCACCGGCGAACACCAGAGCTCGGCGGCACTTGCGGGCATCGAGGTCGCGCACCGCTATCACGTTCCGTACATCAACACGAACGGCTGGTCCGACGTCATTCGCGAGAAGGGTTATCCGGAAGTGTTCAATCCGGGCAACTACAACAGCCGTGTCGCGATCGCTGTCGCCGATACGATGAAGTCGCTCGGTGCAAAGAATGTCATCGCCTTCTGCGAGAATACCGACTACGGAGTCGGCCTCGCAAAGTTGATTGGAGTGCAAATCGGCGAGCGCGCGAAGGGCATCAACTACAAGTATGAAACCCTCGACCGTGCCTCGAAGGACTTCTTGCCTGCGATCCTGCCGCTAAAGGCAAATCCGCCTGATGTGGTTATCGAAATCATGCTGCCGCCGGCCGCCTATATCCTGCTTAACCAGTTGAACGAGCAGGCCGTCGCGCCGACGAAGAAGACGCTGATTTACGACGCTTCCGGCATCGCAGACTATCCGGACTTCTGGCAGAACGTCGGCGACTCCGCCAAGAACATGCTGGTCTTCGGCCTCTATCATCCGAAGATGCCGCTGCCGGATCTCGGCAAGAAAGTCGCCGACGCTTATGTCGCGAAAACTCACAGCGATCCCAACCGCCTCCTGTTCCAGGCGGCGGACAGCCTCTATCTCATCGCGGAAGCAATCAAGATCAGTAAGTCCACCAAGCCGGACGACATGATCAAGGCGCTGGAAAACATCAAGTGGACCGGCACCCGCGGCGAGATCACCTTTTCGCACGAGAAGTCGGGTTTCAAATATCATCAGTGGCTCGACGTTCCCTACGTGACCTTCCAGGTCACGGCAGTGAAGCAGCCTGTCGCCGATATGAAGCTCGTGCAGCAGCCCGGGCAACCGCTTGACGTGTCGAAGATCGAGCGGCCCGCCAACTAGTCCTCGTGGCTAACGTCAAAGGGGGGAGACGCAAAAGCGCCTCCCTCACTTTGCATC
>DASRSQ010000018.1:0-2915 GCA_035656475.1 Gemmataceae bacterium
AAATGATCCTCTACACGCAAATGCAGTCGGTGTAGGCTTCGCGACCATTCACGATGTGCTCATCGATCATGTTGTGGTCGAGGACGCCGATCCCCGATATCCCATTCTGCTCGCCGGGCTAATGGATCACCCTATTCGCAACATCACCATCCGGAATCTGACCGTGGAGTATCGCGGAGGATTGAAGATGGAGCACGCGATCCAGCAGCGACAATTGAACCAGTCCTACACCTTCAGCGCCTATCAGGCTGCTTCGGCAACTCAATCCATTCCTTGGCTGGTCAATACATTCTTCAGCAAGAATGAGGCTCTTTTGCCGCGCATTAGTTGGAATCCAAAACTGGCGGCAGGCGCTGGCGGATGGGCCGACGATCCATACAATGTGCCTGAGATGCCTCGCGAATATCCGGAACCAAGTATCTTCGGCATACTTCCTGGTTATGGCCTCTATGCCAGACACGTAGATGGACTGACCACATCCAACATCGACATTCATGTCAAGGTGGAAGATGAACGGCCGGCAGTCGTCCTAGATGACGTGCGTGGCGCGACTTTCTCTGGCTTTCATGCTTCGGTCAAGGACGGTGTTCCTGTCTTCGTCAAAGTTACGAACACGCGAAAAAGGGAAACCGATTTCGAGTATGTGAAAGAGACTCCATACAGGACGACGATGGTGAAGGGTCTGGTGACGCCACCTGGACTGCTTATCCAGAGCGTGACCGTAGATCGTCCCGCGCCCGGCACGCCGCCCGACTCGCTGTACAGATACCCAACCGTCCCCGACGGTCCTCACCCGTATGGTTATGAGGTTCCTGATTCCGGATACCCGCCTCCCAAGACCGTTTACGACATCCGAGGTCGTCCCCGGTAGCGATCACAGTGCGCTCGGCCTCGTCCCAATCGGCTCTTACGTCGGTCCCAAACCGGGCTTCTCCACGGGCACCGCTGAGCCTCCCTTGCCAGGGTCGCTCCCGTTCGTGCTTCCCCGGCCGGCGTTTCTTTTCTCATTGGCACTGAAGAGCTGCTGCAAGGCAAGCTCTGCTGCACTATCAGGATGGGCTGGGTCGAAGTCTTTGAAGTCTGCGACAGTATCGTCGGCCAACTCCAGTTTGTTTTGCCTGATTCCCATGACGATGCATTTGGCGAACTCATAACCGCCGTATGCGGTGGAGTGCGTTCCGTCCGCCAGAATCTTTGGCGCATCGCTGCCGGCAGAATCATAGAAAAGAATGCTCATCTTATAAAGATCGATGAGCGGAACGTGTTCTTCCATTGCAACCTCACGCATCGCGTCCGGGTAGCCGCCGTGGCCGTGCGATGGCGCCCCGGTGGTACGGTTCGCGCGGTCCATGGGAGTGACCAGGACCGGAGTTGCGCCACGCAGCTTCGCTTCGGCGATGTAAGCCTTCAGGTAGGCCTTGTACGTCGTCTTAGCTTCTACATAGGTCTGAGGCCAGCTTTCTTTCGAATCGTTGTGCCCGAATTGCAGGAAGAGATAGTCTCCCTTTTTCATCTGGCTCAAGATCTTGTCGAGACGGAGCGCGTTGGCGAACGACTTCAAGGTCTCGCCGGATTGGGCCTGGTTCGATACGGCAATACCGGGCTTGAGAAAGCGCGGAAGAAGCTGCCCCCAACTGACGTCGCCCCCGCCATCCCGATCCGTCACCGTCGAGTCGCCAGCGAGAAAAACCGTGGGGGTGGATGGCGCAGCAGTTATCTCAACGGTACGCAGAGCGGCATGCGGACTCACGATCTCGATGTTCAGCTTGTCGTCCCAATCACGGGTATTGCCGCGATCGAATTGATCGAGACTCACTTCCTCACGCCCCGTCGCGTTCGTGGGAAGCTTCGCCAGCTTCGGGGTTCGAACGTTCGTGGTAAAGCTGCGCTCGACAACCTCGCCAGCTGGAACGGTTACTCGTTCCAGCATCAGCCGGCCCGACTCAACTTTGATGGTCGTGGTCGTCGCGGTAGAGGAGTCTCCAAAGGTTAACTTTACGTTGTAGTTGCCCTCGGGCACCTTCGCTGAAAACGTAAACGGCCGGTCGCTGGTCGTGGTCTTGCCGTTATCTCCAAGAGCGACCTGCGCACCGCGCTCGTAGCCGTATCCGAGCTCGTCCTGGTAGGCGGACGCCGGAAGCACCCGGATGTAGCCCGTTCTGATCGGACCGTCACCGAAATCGAATTTGAGTGCTGGCGTTACCGCCTGCGCCCGGCAGACTCCGGGCAGGCAAGAGCAGAACAGCGCAAAGGATGGGACAAGAATGGTCCAACGCAAGACCGTCATGATTTTCAGAGCCTTTCTACAAACGATGTGGCATTCAACTAACGCAGCGTGACATCCCAGATCTTTGACATACGCGATTTCCCTGCAGGCCCATCTACGTAAAGCGCAACAACATACTGGCCTGCCTTCGCATAGGTATGAAGCGGATGCTGCTCCGAAGAACTTGTGCCGTCTCCGAAATCCCATTTCCAACTCGTGACCTTGCCCACGGACTCATCCTGAAAAGCAACCAGACGACGATCCATGTCGAGGACCTTGAAGCTCCAGCGCGACTCAATCGCTTTTTGAAACTGAGGCTCCAGCGGCATCAATCGAAACTCGTTCAGGAACGAAGCATTTCCATACATCGTGTGCTCGGGCGATAGATTCCAGAAGCCGTTGTTTTTCGCATTGCCGTCGTAGTCGATCACAGCCCAGGACAGGCCGATGATCTTGTTTTCGATCAGTTGCGACTCGACGGAATGCTGTGGGCCATCGCAGCTGGCATAGTCAAATGGGCTGATGTAAAACTCAAGCGTGTACTTGCCGGACTCACCATGGTGGAAACTGTAATTCTGCGCGTGGTTGGCGTAGGGAAGCTCCTTGTCCCATGGCTGGCATCCCCAGGCGAGAGCCCAATCCTTTCCAT
>DASRSQ010000019.1:0-4069 GCA_035656475.1 Gemmataceae bacterium
CTGACCCCTTACTCTCGTCCCTCGACTTGCCGGTGACCATACCCAAGTGGCCACACCCGTTCCCATTCCGAACACGGCCGTTAAGCACTTGGGGCCCATGATAGTGTGAATAACGCGAAAGTAGGTCATCGCCGGCTTTTATCAAAACCCCTCGGGCGCAAGTCCGAGGGGTTTTGTTGTTTTCTGACCGCGATTCATCGATTATCATTCCGTCTGTACGATTTTCGATCGCGGACCAACTCATGAATGTCTATGCATCTACCGCTGGCAGCACCATCGTCGGCGTGAAGTGCGAAAAATGCAGCTGTGAATACTTCTACGAGCTCGCTCGATTTGGTGAAGGGCGAGGAACAGCTCCCTTGGGGCTTGCCTCGGGACTGGCCAGGGACGCAGCTACGCAAGCAGCCGAAGGTAATCTGGCCGATCGGCTCGCGTCGGAAGCGGAATTGGTTCCCTGTCCAAGGTGTCACTGGATCAATGACGACTTGGTTCGAGGTTACCGCCGAGGGCGATATCGGGGTCTTGGGAAGATTGCGTTGTATGTCGCCATCGCTGGTGCAGCCATTTCGCTGGTCACGGGATGGGTTCTGAGCAACGGGCCTCCAAAGGATCGACATCACGCATTGTATATCCTTTATGGCGGTCCGTCGGCGATGGCGGCATTTCTTGGCGGAATGATGGGGCTGCGCGCATGGTTGCGCGGACGCATTCGACCCAACAGAGATTTTCCCCGGCCGCCGAGGTTGCCCGC
The DNA here is from genome assembly GCA_035656475.1 of Gemmataceae bacterium. GTDB lineage: Bacteria > Planctomycetota > Planctomycetia > Gemmatales > Gemmataceae > SIAQ01. The sequence goes on from DASRSQ010000019.1 coordinate 752, forward strand.
CGGTACCCCTCCAGCGCTCTTTGGCGATGGGGCAAGTGGGAAATTATTCCTCGCAGACCAGGCGAACAGCCCTTTACCGGTCAGCGAATGGCTGGAATTCCAGATCGGGCGGGTCTTGTTTCCTCTGGTTTGTTGCCAATGCTTGAAAACAGCCACGAAAGAACATGCATTAGTTATTCCCGTCAGCGATCAACTCGTTCTCGAAGTCCCACGTTGCCTCGCATGCGCGCGAAAGTCGGCCAGTGTTAGCAACATTGGCTGGGTGCTCTTCGTCTTGATCGCACTGCTCGTAGCGGGCCTGACGATCACCGCGATCTGGTCGAACGCTTCCTATTCTTGCGGCATTATGTCTGGCCTGGTGGTGCTCTTTCTGATTTCTGTCGCCGTGCTGGTCAAATTCGCAACTCCAGTCGCGTTGGTGGAGTCGGCCGTCGTCGATGCGGCGCGTGGCGTTGTCAAAGTCCGATTTCCGAACGAGCAGTACCGGAGACTGATCATGAGCCAGGACCAGGATCGCGATGAATTGGAGCATCTGCCAATCGAGACGGGTGATTCGACCGCCATCCAGGCGGATGACATCGACATTCGCCGCACCTAGTGGTCAGGACCCGCCATGGTTCGCCGCCTCATTCAGTCGCTCTTGATCATCGTCCTGATTGTCTTGTGCATTTTCAATTTCCGCCTCTATGCCACTGACGAACCCGATGACGCAATCGAGCAACTTCGCTTCTTGCGAACTTCCTTCGACGCTGGCGAAGCTAATCGCATGCAGGCAATTTTCCCGGAGGGTTATGTCTTCATGCATGCCCTCTATGCTTCGGCCTGGATCGAAACGGGAAGGTGGGCGCCGCCGGGCTCACCGGAGCGAGAGGAAGCTCGCGGCGAAGCGAGATGGGCAATCGATCAACTGGAGTCGGTGAAGGGAACGGCGCCGTTTCCCGCGGATCTCGATCCGCCGCACGGCGTCTTTCATGCAGGTTGGGTCAACTGGCTGCGCGGCGGCTATCTGTCTCTCTTCTCAGAACACGACAGACCAGAGGACGAACGCCGAAAATGGGAATTGAAATCCGAGGAACTCGCGAGTGCGTTCGAGCGGAGCAGCACTCCCTTTCTTTCTTCGTATCGCGATCAGGCCTGGCCGGTGGACAGTGTAGTCGCGATCGCATCGCTGAAGATGCATGACCATCATCTGCCTTCGCGATTCACTGCAACTCGAGAACGCTGGCTCAAGCAGGTCGATGATCGGCTCGATCCTGTGACGGGACTGATCCCGCATCGGGTGGATGCCAAGACCGGCAAGCCGTTGATGGGAGCACGTGGATCTTCGCAGGCATTGTTGCTGCGGTTTCTGCTGGAAATCGATCCGCTTATGGGGCGAAGGCACTACGTTTCCTTTCGCTCGCAATTCGCCGCGGCAGGCTGGTTGTTGCCGGGCGTGCGCGAATATCCTCACGGGATCGACGGGGAGGGAGATGTGGATTCAGGCCCATTAATTGGCGGAGTGAGCCTGTCGGCAACCGTGACGAGCATTGCGCCTGCTCGGATGGTGAAGGATGACAAGTTGTCCGAGCCAATCTTTCAGATCGGCGAAGGGATGGGCATTCCCATGGCTTGGCAAGGAGAACGAAGGTACTTGGGCGGGCAACTCCCCATCGCGGATGCGTTTCTCGTATACGCCCGGACCGCACAGCCGTGGGCAGAAGCGCCGGATATGGTGGAAGGACCTGCTCTGGTGTCATGGTGGTGGCGGCTGGCATGGCACGCCGCCACCTTGCTGCCGATATGTGGGCTGCTCTATTTCGCCTTTCGCAAAAGGCGAGGTTGAACGATTACTTCGCGGATTCCTGAATTGCATAGAGCGTGCTGAAGCCGCGCAGATATAGCCGGCCGCCGGAAACCGATGGCGACGCGGTGAAGTTTTCGCTCAGCTTATTGTTGGAGATCAACTTGAAATCGCGTCCTGCCTTGACGACGCTGACGGTGCCGCTGTCGCGCGACAGGAGATAGATGTTGCCGTCGGCGATGATCGGCGAGGAGCGATAGCGGCCAGAGCCGATGCGTTCCTCGTAGTACTGCTTGCCGGTCTTGGCATCGAGGCAAATGAGGACGCCGTTTTCGCGCGGCAAGTAGACGAGGCCGTCGTGGATGAGCGGCGATGGCACGTCCGGGGCGCCTCGGTTGATGCGCCAGTACTCGTATTCGCTGCCTGCCTTGATCGTGCCCTTGGCGCCGCTCTTGAGCGCGACGACAATGCCGCCGCGGCAGGTGGGGACGACGAGTTCGCCGGCCTCGGCTACCGGCGTGGCGATGATGCGGAACGCGGTGCTGTACTTGCTTTTTGGATTGAGGTCGCTGAGCCGCCAGACTTCGCTGCCGTCTTTCAGGCTGTGTCCCGTGGTGTAATCAGCGCCGAGGACGACGAGGTTCATCTCGTCGCCATTTTTCCACAGGATCGGCGACGCATACGATTCGCGGCTTTCTCCGCGGGCATCGCTTTCACGGTTGATTTTCCAGATCTCCTCGCCGGTCATCTTGTCAAGAGCGATGACCCAGTGGCCGCTCTTGGTGTTGGTGATGAGCGAGAGGTAAAGGCGATCGCCGTCGAGGAGCGGGGTGACGTGCATGCCGTGCTGGATGCTGAAGTTGCCATAGCGTTTCTGGGCGTTGAACTTCCATTTCTGATTGCCCTCGAAATCGAAGCAGCAGAATTCGCCGGTGCCGACGTAGGTGAAGACGAGCTTGCCATCGGTGGATGGCGTGGGCGAAGCTTCGTTGCCTTCGTCGCTGCGGATGGAGGCGCGAGCCTCGGGACCGATCTTGCGTTTCCAGAGGATCTTGCCGTCGGTGGTGACGCTGACAAGGACGAGGTCCTTGTTTTCCGAGCCGGTGACGAAGATGCGATCGCCCCAGATAACGGGCGTGGAGCTGCCCTTCGGGATGGTGAGCTTCCAGGCGATGTTCTTTGTTTCCGTCCAGGTCGTGGGCAAATTGGTTTCATTGGAGATGCCGTTATTGGTCGGCCCGCGCCAGCTGGGCCAATTCTCGGCTCGTGCGGCCATCGGCGTACTCAACAAGGCGAGAGCGAGCAGCGTACTGATGTGCGTGTTCACGGTGAGATTCCTTTGCTTGAATACGGGAGGTTCACCTCAAAATATTGATTTCTGTGCCAGGTTGAATCTTTAGTTCAGGAAATAGAACTCCTTGGCGTTGATGAGCACATGCGCCAGCTCGGTCCAGCGACGCACGTCCGGGTTGGGCCCGAGGTATGCCTCGCAAGCGAGGAATTCGTCGCGCGTCGGCGGCCGGCCGAAGGCGTCG
>DASRSQ010000020.1:0-2833 GCA_035656475.1 Gemmataceae bacterium
TCGGCTTCTGGAATTTTCTCGGAGCAGGCGTGTTCGGATTCCTCATCAACCTGCCTGTCGTCAGTTACTACGAGATCGGCACACAGTTGACGGCCAACCACGGGCACGCTGCCATGATGGGCGTCTACGGGATGCTCGCCATCAGCCTTCTGGTCTTCTGCTTACGTTACCTGTTGCGGCCGGAGGATTGGAGCGAGCGGCTTGTGGGTTTTTCGTTCTGGGCGCTCAATTTGGGGCTAGCCTGGATGGTGTTTGCCAATCTTTTTCCGATCGGCATCCTCCAGCTCGGCGATGCGGTGGCAAACGGCTACTGGCACGCCCGCTCCATCGAGTTCTTTAACGACCATGCGATGATCGAATGGCTGCGTCTGCCCGGTGACGTGCTCTTCATCGCGGGTGTACTGCCGCTGGTCTACTTGACGGCCCGGGCTGTGGTCCGGCCTTCGCGTCCCGTAGCCCTGGCCGCCGGCCCCCAGACCACCCCGTTGTTCACCGAGCTATCCCCCGTGCCCAGCGGGCTTTGATAGCGGCCCTCGGAAGGAGGTCGTGTGGATCCGATTTCTCTGCTCCTAAGCCTGCCCGCCGAGTTGGAAATCTGGCTAATCCTATGTTATGTCGCCGTGGTTCTCACCGGAGCACGGGCGGCCGAGGCGCTGGCCCGGCTCCATTTCCAGCGCGCACGGAGGTTCGCTGAGGAAGGCTTTGCATACGATCCGCACGCCGACCACTATCACTGCCCGGAGGGCGAACACCTTTCGCTTCACCTGGTGGATGCGGAGAACAGGTTGGCCATTTACCGCGCGCCGGCGTCCAGGTGCAACGCTTGCCCGTTGAAGGCATCCTGCACGCCGCACGAGGAAGGACGACACATCTATCGCCCCCTGGCGGCCTGGGCCGAAACGGACATCGGGCGCTTTCACGGCCGATTGTCGCTGCTCATGATGGGCGTCGGCACGATCTTCTCCGTCGGTGGTCTGGCCCGCTGGCTCGGGAAGCCGGGGACGGGCCTGCTGGTGCTCGCACTGGCCGCCAGCGTGTCCTGCCTGGTATGGGAAGTACGCGGCGCAGGGTGCGGGATGGAGCCGGACATCGACCAAGCCAAGTGACCACTCCGCCATGCCGTGAAGGCGTGGACTCACGAGCGCGAAGACCCGGTGACGATCCTTCTGCTGCCTGCATTTTTTGCCGCATCGACCGAGCGAATCCGGCACTTCGACGTGTCGGCCGACATCATGCCGACGAGCAGCGTCTTCAGGCCGAAACCCGCGACTGTCCGGCGCATAAAAACGCCGCGTCAGGAGGTGTGGATCTCATACTGGATTAACAAAGTGATCGAGCAGAACCAGAACACGCAGTACGGGCAGGATCTCAACGCGGCTTTCGACGGAAACCGACTGAAAGCGACTGGCAAAAGTGTCGGCAAGCAAACGAGGAGGCTCTTCGGCTTGAACGTCAGTTGGCTGCGTCAAGCGGTGAACAATATGCCGAGTCACTCGACTTTCCGGCTAAATGGAATCACCATTCGCTGCCGCAACTGCTGATGACCAACGGCCGAGCATTTCTCGCCTTCCCCACAGTCGCCCCAGATCCAGGCTGGGAAGGCTACTATGTGCCCGTCCAAGATCCTGCGACCAGCGACACTGCGTCATCTGAGGTGGACCCCAATCTTTGGGCGCCGATCGAGGCTGTTTAAGGTGTAGACGGGATGGCGGCCCGCGAGACCTCTTCCCAGGTCTCGCGCGGCCGCTGAATCATATCCCCGCTCAGAGTTTCGTTTGACTCTCCCCATTTTTTGCGCGGCACTTCATAAATTTTTTTCGTCGCCCCGACGCGACGGGCTTGAGCCACCTTCACCATAAATCGACTTCCGCGTGCGATAACCCAGGGACTGATGCACGCGCTCCTCATAAAACACCGCCAGCCAGATCGTCGGCTCGTCCGGCGTCGTCCACTCGACCCGATGCTTCTTGTGCGCCGGGATATTCACGAAGTCGCCCGTCCTCATCTCAATGCTTTCATCCTCGAACCGGAGCTTGGCTGCACCCTTCAGCACGACGATCCACTCGTGCTGCGACTGATCGTACCAGAAGCCTTCAGGCGATGCGTGGCCCGGGGAGACGATCCGCTCGATGCGAACGCCGGCGGAATCGAGGAGCGTCGTGAAAAGCTCGTCGGGCAGATAGGCTGGAAGGCTGGCGAGAGATTCGTCACGATCACGCTTCGACGCCCTCGTTCTCGAACCAATCGGCCAGCCCCTTCTCCAGAACGGCCATCGCCTCGGCGAACGTCTTCGGCGTCTCATCCTCGAAAACCAGCCCGCCATAATCCAGCGCCCGAGCGATGAAGCCGAACCCGTCCTGGTCACCGATCTCGATGTGTCCATAGCCGTTGACCCACTTGGCGACGGCGGGGAACACCTTTTCAACAGCAGTAGAGTCGGCCTCCCAGGCGGCGTCCCGTTGTTCGAGTTGCTTCAGGCGAGTCTTGACGGACGCCGAACTCTTGCCGAGCTTCGCCCTGGGCTTGTCTTTGGTCCGCCGCTGCTTGGTTTTCGCTGGCGTCTTCGGTGATTCTCTTTTCGCCATGAATTGTACCTCTTCTTCGCCGGCATTAAGGGAGATCGTTCCCTGCAACTCGCCGTCTTCGAGAAGTGCCCACCCGATGTCGTCCATAGGCATTCCCTCTTCATCTTCACCGTGCCAGTCAAAGTGAATAGCACGCTGTCGGTCTTTCTTTTTGGTGCGGTAGTGGGCGATGAAGCCGTGGATTTCGCCGAACTCGAACGAGCCACAACCATCCTCGTCGAACTCGATGAACGCCTCTACCTCTTCCT
>DASRSQ010000021.1:0-4330 GCA_035656475.1 Gemmataceae bacterium
AGGTGTGAGCCGCCTTAGCCGCGGTCGCTTCATAACCTACACGAGCGATAATGGACTCGCCTCGAATACTGTGGCATCTGTCGCGGAAGGTCCGGATGGGACCATGTGGTTCGCTACTCCGAACGGTTTGAGCGCATTCACGGGCAGCCGTTGGAAGAGGTTCGGAGTCAAAGACGGCCTTGCGTCAGAAAACATCAATTGTCTTCTGACGGATTCCGGCGGCGTGTTGTGGATCGGGACCGCAGGTGGTTTATCATTTTGGAGTTCCGGAACGATTCGAACGGCTCCTGCAATGCCCGCTTCATTGCGCGAGCAGATTCTGGGAATCGCGGAGGACGGAAACGGATCCCTCTGGGTCACGACTTCGGCACATGTCGTGCGCATCAACCGGGATAATTTAACCCATGACGCGCTGGCGCCGGGCGACGTGCGGGAGTTCACCACGGCTGATGGACTGCATGGTACAGAAGGAGTGAAACGCAGCCGATCGGTCATTTCGGATCAGTCGGGGCGCGTCTGGTTCTCGATGAACAGCGGGATTTCGGTGATCGATCCAGGGCGGGTCCAGGGCAATTCTGCCCCCGCCATCGCTCACGTTGAAGCGCTTTCTGCCAACGGTAACGCGATCAACCTCAAGGGCCCAATCCATGTTCCCGGCGGCCACAAGCGCCTGACCTTTGAATATGCAGGTTTGAGCCTATCCCATCCGGAGCGCGTCCGATTTCGTTATATGCTCGAAGGCTTTGAAGATGATTGGAACGGTCCGGTTGCTGCGCGAGAAGCCATCTATACAAATCTCTCGCCGGGCTCGTATCGCTTTCGCGTCGTAGCAAGCAACCCTGATGGTGTTTGGAATCCGAACGAAGGCGTGGTGGCGTTCGTTGTGGATCCATTGCTCTGGCAGACCTGGTGGTTTCGCCTGGCAATCATTGCGGCTCTTGGACTTGCTGGGATGCTCCTGTACCGATTGCGGCTTCATCAGCTTACACGCCGCCTGAACCTGCGATTTGAAGAGCGCCTGGCAGAGCGGACTAGAATTGCGCAGGAGCTCCACGACACGCTTTTACAGGGTTTCCTCAGTGTTTCGATGCAGGTCCACGTCGCCGCCGATGGATTGCCTGCGGATTCGCACGTGAAGCCAACCCTGACGCGGGCATTGCAAAGCATGGGGCAGGTGATCGAAGAAGGTAGAAATGCCGTTCGTGGCTTGCGTTCGTCCAAAAGCGCATCTTTGGATCTTGAGCAGGCATTCTCTCTTGTGCGGCATGAGCTTGGGCCGTTAGCCGGAGAGAACGTCGAATTCCGTGTGATTGTTGATGGGGAGCAGAAGCCTCTGCACCCCTTACTCCGCGATGAAGTTTACCAGATAGGCCGGGAGGCCCTGATCAATGCGTTTCGGCATTCTCAGGCGAAGCACATCGAAATCGAACTACAGTACTCCCCGAACCAGTTCCGAGTTTTTGTCAGGGACGACGGTTCAGGGATTGATCCCAAGGTCGTGGACACCGGCCGCGTTGGACATTGGGGACTGTCCGGGATGCGCGAAAGAGCTGATCGAATTGGCGCCAGGTTCCACGTCTTTACTCGAGCTTCTGCTGGCACGGAGATCGAACTTGCCGTTCCGGGACATTTGGCATTCCAGCATCCACCGGGACGTAAATGGAAATGGTTCGGCAACTACAACAGGCAAGATAGCCATTCGACACGCCACAAACGGAAATCGGAATGACGGAACAAGCTCAAATTCGAATTCTCAGCGTTGACGATCACCCGCTCCTGAGAGAGGGAATCGCCACGATTATCAACAGCCAGCCCGACATGACGCTCGTTTCGCAAGCGTCGACTGGCACCGAAGCCATTCAGCAATTCCGGACGCATCGGCCGGACATCACACTGATGGACCTTCGGCTTCCGGATCTGAGCGGAATTGACGCCATGATCGCGATTCGCGCTGAGTTTCCGGATGCCCGGATCATCATCCTGACCACGTTCGAAGGCGACGTTGAAATCCAACGGGCACTGGAAGCCGGCGCACGGGGATACTTGCTGAAAAATATGCCGCCGAGTGAACTTGTTCAAGTGATTCGCCAGGTGAACGCAGGAAAGAAGCGGGTTCCTCCCGAGATCGCAGCGACGCTCGCTGAGCATATGAGCGATGACAACCTGACTGCGCGGGAAGTGGAAGTTCTTCAGCAGGTCGCCGGCGGCAACCGGAATCGTGACATAGCAGAGCTCCTTCGCATCTCGGAGGAGACAGTCAAGGTTCACCTGAAGCACATTATGGACAAGCTCGGCGCCAAGGACCGTACCCAGGCAATCGCCATAGCGGTCCGCCGCGGCATCATTCAGCTCTGAATCGGCAGTCCCTCGAAAGTGTTACGGAAACATGCCGAACCTCGGGGATTCGTGTCGGCGCCGGATTCCATAGTCTACATTACAGGTGGCCCTTATGCACCGCAGAGCGAGGAGAAACTGCTGAGACGTCTATTCTATGGGTTCCCGGGCGGCTTGCCGGGAGTTGCCTTGCTGCTGCTTCGAGTGGTGTTCGGCCTGGCCGTAATGGTTCAGGGAGTGCGCTACATGAGTGAGCCAAATTGGACGATGGCAGGGACGTGCGTGGGTCCGATCGCCGTGGTTGCCGGCGGTTTGCTATTGGTTGGCTTTCTCACGCCGGTCGTGGGCGGCATTCTTGGACTATCTGCGATAGTGGTTGCGATTTCCCGATCCACGGGTTCCATTCCCATCATCTTCGACTCAAAAGCGGCTACGGCCTTTGCAATAACCATGCTTCTTACCCTCATCGGACTGGGACCGGGAGCATTCTCCATAGACGCCCGTCTGTTCGGCCGCCGCGAGATCATCATTCCGCCAACGACACCGCACCGATAGCTGTGGGGCGGACACCCTCGTTCGCACCGGAAACCCCATGGTCCGGCTTTCGCCGGATGGAAACAGGGCAACAGACCGATAGCCTCCAAACAAACTCGCACGACAGGTGCTCAAGACAAATAGGAGCGTTGCGCTCACGGTCTTCGTCAACGCGAGGCGCCAATTTGACTAATGTCTTCGAGATTGCTGGTGAGGTAAGTCTTTTCGGACTTCGAGCTGCTATCGATTCGTTTCGTCGCCCATTCGAAGGCGGCCAGATCATGCGTCAGTTCGCCGAGGTCGGATCGAAATCCCTTCCTCTCGTGATTGCCTCCGGCCTTGCGCTGGGAGCCGTGATGGCTCTACACACGCGGAGTACGCTGGTCACGTTCGGAGCTACTTCCATCATTCCCACCGTACAGGCACTTGCGTTCATTGTCGAGATTGGCCCACTGGTAACGGCCCTGCTTGTGGCAGGGCGTGTGGGCTCCGGCATCGGCGCGGTCCTGGCCAACATGCGCGCTACCGAACAGATCGATAGCATCGAATCACTTTCTATAGACTCTTTCAAATTTCTGGTCGTCCCCCGCGTCATTGCCTGCACGCTAGCGCTCCCGTTGCTCACGCTGTTCATGGATTTCTCGGGCCTGCTCGGGGGCTTTCTGTCCGAGTTCGCCGTGTCAGGGCTTTCCCCTCGGCTCTACATCTTTCGCGCTTTTTCAGCCTTTGAGTGGTCGAACTTCTGGCCGTCCACCCTCAAGACCTGCGTCTTCGGCTTCACCATCGGGACGATCTCCTCGTTCTATGGTTACACCACAAATGAGGGCGCCCAGGGCGTCGGAAAGGCGGCCACCAGCAGCGTCGTCATGTCTTCCTTGTTGATCATCCTTTTGGATGTGCTCCTGATTAAGTTGATCCTCTTCATGTTCCCAGGGAGCGCACTATGACGAATGGGGATGCTCCGGCAGTCGCCTTCGATCGGGTCTTCAAATTGTTCGGCTCGAAGCACGTTTTGAACGATGTATCGTGGAGCGTTGCGACAGGGGAAGCAGTTTGCATTCTTGGCCGCAGCGGAACGGGAAAAAGCGTTACTCTGAAGCTCATCATTGGCCTCCAGAAGGCAGACCAGGGCAAAATTTGGATCGATCGGGACGAAGTCTCGCGCCTCCATGGAGCAGAACTCTCCCGAGTGCGCCGGAAGATTGGGTATCTCTTCCAGGACGCGGCCCTCTTTGACTCCCTGACCCTCTATGAAAATCTGGCACTGCCTCTTCGGCGCCTGACCAATAAATCATCACAAGAAATCGATTTCGTGATTGACCGGGTCCTCGGGCAGGTGGGTCTGGGCCTCGACAAGTCGAAAATGCCTTCGGAGTTGTCAGGAGGCATGCGCAAACGCGCCGGGCTCGCTCGTGCACTTGTGCTCGAACCGAAAATTCTGCTGGCGGATGAGCCTAGCAGC
>DASRSQ010000022.1:0-2823 GCA_035656475.1 Gemmataceae bacterium
TAATTACGGCTGGTCGCACTGGATGCCGAGCGTCGAGATGAATTTGATCGAAGGAGGCTTCGGCGCCTCGCCCGCGGGAGACCCGCTGGCCTGGGCCAACCGCTTCGACGTCGGCGTGCGGATGCGCTGGAACTTGAGCGAGTTCGTCTACGCCAAGCAGAAACGCCATCAGGCGGACGCCAACATCCAGCAAGTGCACCTCAGTTACCAGGACCTCAAGGCGAAGCTGACGCTCGGCGTGCAGGAAGCGCGCGATTCGATCCACAGCGGTCGAGAACAGTTGCAACTCGCGGAGCGCCACATCGATTTCGCCGAGGAGTCGTACAAGCTGAGCAGCCAGCGTCTGAAGGACAACGTCCGCGGCCGTTCGACGAGCGAGGTGTTGCTCGCGATGCGTGCCCTGGGCGGCGCGCGGCTGGAGTACGTGCAGGCGGTGCGCGATCTCGACAAGGCGAATCTGCGGTTGTTCGTGCTGGTCGGGGCGCTGGAAGCGGATGGCGAGCAATAGCGACTCGCCGATGGCCATGTTGGACTACATGGCCAACTCGTGGTGGCCAACTCGAATCGCGACAAACCCAGGAAAAATAGCAGCCTATTGGACTAGATGGCCAACTCGCCGGGGGCGGGGGGGGCCATGTAGCAATCCACTGCTGACATGGCAAATGGCGATTGGCTCAGCAATAATGATCTTGGAGATTGGTCCAACATACCGTGCACTCCCACGGTGCCGCGGCAAACGTCCCCGTCCGTTCGACGAGCGAGGTGTTGCTCGCGATGCGCCCGAAAACGCTGCTTCCAAGAGCTGAGTCATACGTCCTTGGCGATTTCCTCCACCGCCGCCGGTGAGGCGAACGGCTCAAGCCCAAGATATTGCCGTGCAGCGAGGCATTGCTCCATCAGGAACTGGCGCGTCGTGCGATGGTCCGCGAGGATGTCGGCGCTGAGCACCTGCGGTTCGCCGACGCCGATGCGGACCGGGCGGGCGATGTCGATGCGTTTGTTCTTTGTCGGCGAGCCGTGCCAGTACGAGAAGAAGCTGCCCCAGCCCCCCTCGATCCAGCAGATCACCACCGGCGTCTCGGGGCGTTCGCGCAGGATGTGCCAGACGCCTTGCCCGAACATGCGTAACGGCAACTCCTCGGTGCGGCGCAGCCGGCCTTCCGGGAAGAGGACGACGCACTTGCCCGCGTCGAGTGCCGCTACCGCAGCCTTCAATTCCGGCACCTCGCGGCGAAAGCCTGATTCCTGCACGCGGATCGCGTCAAACAAATAGATCATGATCCAGCGAATGGTCCAGTGATCGAAATAGATGCTGTTCATCATCGGAATCATCGTTCGCGGCAACACCTTCGCCAGCCACATCGGGTCGAGCCAGGACGCATGGTTGCACACGACCAGCACGGGCCCGCGCTGCGGAAACGTGTCGAGCCCTGGCCCCGCCGCCCTGAAGCGATACATGATCGCGAACAGGAACTCGATGATCACCTCCACCAGCTCGCGGCGGAATTCCCAGAAGGCGGCCACGGTCGCGATCGCCGAGACGGTGGTAATTATCGAGAGCTGATTGGTCTGCGTGGCCCCTGCAAAACGCGTGAGCAGGAACATGGAGATCGCGGTGGCGGCGGTGAAGAGATAATCGGTCATGTTACGGATTGCCATGCCGTTGCCACGTGCGTCGGGCGGTAGCGCGATTTGATAGACGACGGCGAGCGGCACGTTGACCAGGCCGATCATGACGCCGAAGGTGACAAATAGCGCCACACCCGGTAGGGTGCCTTCGGCATCATTGAGAACGGTCACGAGCAGCGCGATGGTCATGCCGAGCCCGCCGACCGGGACGAAGCCGAGGACGCGGCGAGGATGGCGTTGCAGGCCGGCGAGCAGCGAGCCAGCGCCGGTGCCGACGGCGATCCAGATGGCGATGTAGATGCTTTCGCTGATCGCGTCGAGGCCGAAGACGCGTGCCAGGAAGACTGCGGACATGCCGATGATCAGGCCGCGCAAGCCCGACAGGCCGAGCAGACAGACGCGCGCGTCGTGGGAGGCCAGCACCACGCGCAAATCGCTAACGAAGCCACGCAACGCCTGCATCGCTCCTTCGTCGCGCCGCACGTCGCTCGGGAACGACACCGGTAAGGCCGCGATCAGCGCGACGCCATTGAGCAGCACAACGATCTTGATTACCTCCGCAAGTCCCCGATCGGACCCATGCAAATTCTGCAATCCCGGCACAAGCGACATGCCGCCGATGATCGCGGCGGCGACGCCCATCTCGACGAAGCCATTGATTCGGCTCAGCGGCCAGTGCGTGTCGGTCGACGCCGCCGGCAGCATGGCGTAGCGCGTCGGCCCATAAACCGTGCTACCGAGTGACACGAGAGCCCAGCACAGGAGCCAGTGGTCGTTGATGAAGTAAAATGCCGCGGTGACGAAGACGCCAAACACCGCGAGCGACTTGAGGAGCGTTGGCTTGGGAAGCGTGTTGCAAAGCGCCCCGTTGAAAGGCGCGAGCAGGATCGATGGCCAGATGAAGATGGCAGTGACCAGGTACCAGCCGCTATCACGCTGGGCGTCGCCGAGCAGGGCGTACTGGTAATAGACGAAGAGCCGCAGGGCGTTGTCAGCCGTCACACGGGAGAACTGCGATAGCCACAGACTGACGAGCTTCCAGCGAGCGGCCCACATTCCTGAACCCCGGCGCGACATTCGTGTCCTTCGTGATGATGTTATGGAATAAGCCCGGCGTTGACGCCATGCGGACGTGGCCTAGGCTAACGAGAAGATTTTGACCTGTCGCCCGGACAAGCGTCGTCATCGTCCTCT